>CAZVKD010000133.1:0-8412 GCA_964627675.1 uncultured Gemmatimonadaceae bacterium | reverse complement strand
CGCGGTGGGCACGTCCACGGCGCAACTGTTCCGGGCCCGCCGGCTCCTGAGAGAGGCGCTGGACCGATGAACTGCGATCAGGTGCGCGACCTGCTGGAGGCCCACGTGGACGGCGGGCTGGGTGATGCCGCGGGCCGCGAGGTGGACCGCCACCTCGCCCGATGCCCGGCCTGCAGCGCGCGTCTTAGCCGGCTTCGCTCGCTGCTCGCCGATGCGCAGGGCTTGCCCAGGAGCATCGAGCCGCCTCGCGACCTCTGGCCCGCGATCTCGGCCCGCCTGCCCCCCCGCTCGGCGCTTCCGCTCAGGCGCGCGAGGCGAACTCGCACGGTGACGCTGCGCGCCCCCTGGCTCGCGGCGGCGGCCGTGGCCCTGATCGTCATGTCGTCCAGCGTTACCCTGCTGCTGCGTCGCGGCGCCTCGGAGCCGGCTGCCGGAGCCGGCGTCGGGCTGCCGGCTTCGATTGTGGCGCTCGAAGGGGAGTACACCACGGCGGCCGCCGAGATCGCAAGCGTGCTGGAACAGCAACGCGGCGCGCTCCCGCGCGAAGCCGTGGCCGCGTTGGAGCGAAGCCTCCGCGTCCTCGATGACGCCATCGCCGAGTCGCGGGGGGCGCTGGCCCGGGATCCCGCGAACGCTCAGCTTTCACAGCTGTTGCTCGCAACCTATCAGCGCAAGTTGGACGTGCTGAAACGCGCGTCGTTCCTGGCGGGGTCGCTGTGAGGCGACTTTTGGGAACCCGCGCGCGACTGCTCCTCGCGATCCTGAGCGTGGCGGCGGGCGCCCTGGCGCTCGCCCAGGAGCCCATCAACCGGCGCCTGGCGATTTCGCCCGATGCCTCCATTCGAATCCACCACCTGACCAACGGCTCCGTTCGGGTCACCGGATGGGATCGAGACTCGATCGTGGTCACGGGCGCGGCCGGGCCTGGCCGGTTCTTCATCGGCGGCGCCGGCCGCGCCGCGAAGATGGGCGTGGATGACGACCCGACTCGCCCGGGCGACATTGCCCACCTCGAGGTGCAAGTGCCCCGGAGAAGCCGGGTCTGGATCAAGACGACCGGCGCCGACGTGCACGTTGCCGACGTGGAGGGGGGGCTGGATCTCTATTCGGTGAGCGGCGGGATTCGGGTCGGGGGCCGGGCCGCCCAGGTGTACGCCGAGTCCATGGACGGCAACGTGGACGTCAGCGCCCCAGCGACTTGGGTGCGCGTCAAGACCGCGGCAGGGTCCATATCGCTGAAGGGGCCGTCAGGCGACGTGAGTGCCTCGAGCGTATCCGGCAACGTGGTGATCGTGGGGGAGCGCTTCGAGCGCGCGCGGTTCGAGTCCGTGACCGGCGACCTGCGCTTCGAAGGCGACGTGGATCACGGCGGCGCACTCACGTTCGAAACCCACTCGGGCACCGTGGCGCTGGCGCTCCCCGCCACCCTGTCCGCGAGTCTCGATCTCACCACGCATCACGGGCGCATCACGAACGCGCTTACGCGCGACCTGCCGCGCCCCTCCCGCGCCGGCGCTGCCGCCACGCTCAGCATCGAGACCGGCAACGGCGGCGCCGAAGTGACGGCCCGGAGCTTCAAGGGAAACATCGTGCTGCGGTCCCTCGACAGGGGACGCACGCGCTGATTCGGCGGCGCTCCGGCGCCCCCCGCTGGCGGCCTCCCGTCACCGCGTGCTAATTGGTGGGCGCACCCCGAGAGGAGGCCGCCATGCCCGAGCAGCAGATCGGTACGGTCACGCACTACTTCGGCGGTCCGAGCGTCGCCGTCATCAAAATCGAAGCGGGTGAGCTGGCCGTGGGAGACACCGTGAGATTCGTGGGCCACACCACGGACTTCACGGAAACCGTGACCTCCATGGAAGTGGAGCACCAGAAGGTGGAGCGCGCCAAAGCCGGGGAGGAGGTTGCCGTCAAGGTCGTGGCGCGCGTGCGCGTCCACGACAAAGTGATGCGGGCGGACTAGGTGCGCGCGTCGGCCTCCCCGGATTCCCGGAAGCCGGGACCGCTGCGACGCGGCACAATCTCGATCAGGCGCGCCGTGGCCTCCCGCGCGGCCGCCGGCTCCACGCCCGCCTCGGCGAGCAACTTCGCAGCCACGGAGTCGCTCCCCACCAGCGCGAGCAGCACGTGTTCCGTGCCGAGCGAAACCTGATCGAGGCGGTCCACCCACTGAAGCGCCTCGTGCAGCACGGCCGCCTCGCCCACCGTGGGGGTGGACGGGCCCCGCTCCAACGCCTCGTGCAGCCGCGCGTGAAGGTTGCGCGCATCCACGTTCAACTCGCGCAGGACGAACTGTGCCACGCACAGCTTGTCCGCCAGTAGCCCGTGAAGGATGTGTTCGGCGGTGAGCTCGGGGTGACCTAACCGCTGCTGTTCTTCCCGTCCGCGCCGCAGCACCCGCTCGACCCGGCCGGTGAGCGCGACGGGGGAATGCCCCGCGGCGTCGCCTGGGTTCGTCATCTTCCGGCTCCCACCTCGAAGTCCCCGAATAACCTACTCGTCCCCGGCGGAAAGTCACCCGCCCCCCGCCCCGGCGGCTCTGAATCGTATCGGCCTCCGTTGCCCGGGCGCAGGAACGCGTGTATCCAGGACCCGCTACGGCTCCATCAGGACCACCCGCCACCGCATTCGCAGGACAGCCGAGAGGCTCACCCGATACCCGTTGTCGGCGGCAATGAATTGCGAGCCGGACAGTTCGAGTCGGAGCGTGTCCCCGGGGGCGTTCGCCAGCCATGCGCCGGGGACCACCAAGGGCAGCTTGAGCGGCCCCAGGCTGTAGACCGCCAGCACGACGTATTGGTCATTCCGCACCGACAGTGACCATCCGCCGGGCGCCGCGGCCGTGGAGTCGCCCGGCGTCGCGAGCGGCAGCAACACGTCCCGGCCGCGCTCCAGAGTGATCTCAGGCGCGCCCAGGCGCCAGGGAAGGGCCAATCGGAGAGGGGTTGGCGGGGGCGCACCGGCCAGCTCGGGGGCCACGAAGTCCACAACGGCGCCGCCCCAGCTGTCGCCGTTGAACACCCAGGCCGTGTCGTATGCCAGCTGTCCCCGGGCGTCCACCGTCTTCGGGGCGATCGTGAAACCGGCCACGCGAAGCATGGAATCGCTCACGCTGCGGACCAGCCCATCGGCGCCGATCCCGGGCCAGAGCACGCCGGAAACTCGGCCGGCGGTGAGCGGCAGCGAGTCCTGAAAGGACACCCACACCGAGACCTCCGGCCGCGACCGATCTATCGGATCGGTCAGATCGAGCCGACACCCCGCGACGGCAAGCGCCGCTCCCAGCGCCACGCGACGAATCACGGCCGGCTGAAAAACTCGGCTTCGTCTTCCCAGGGAGCGTCGGGCCACATGGACGGCGGCAGGAGTTGAAACAGGTCGAAGAGAACCCAGCGGGTCAGCCGTCTGCCCCCTGGAATGCGTCGCGCTACGGCCTCGGCCAACGGCGCACTCCAGGCCAGGAGCGAGAAGTCGCTCTGGAGCACGTGAATGCGCTCGTGCGCCAGCGTGCGCGCGAGGTCGTACGGATATCCCGTCAGGGGATCGCTCAGGGTGATCGTCCGGCTGACCATCACGCCCTGCGCGATGTCGTCACCCGCGCGAACGGTGCGCAGCACGGCGCTGAACACCGGCGCGCCGGCCGAAAACGATCGACCCGCGTCGAGCGACAGCCGCTTGTCACTCAAGTTGGAGCCGATCCAGATGGCCGCACCGAGGTCGAGCGTGGGTCGGATCGAGACGCGCGGTACCTGCTCGATTGCCAGCCAGACGGGAAGCGGGCCGATTGGCAGCGCCACCCGCTCGAAGCTCGGCCGGCCGGTCGCGGCGTTGCTCACCACCGACGCCCCGACCGCCGCGATCTGCCGGCCCAGCATTCCGGCGCCCCATGACGGCTCGGCGGCCACCCGCTTGCCCGCGTACACCAGTGCTCCGCCCAGCGCCCCGCGCGCGAACCCGTCGGCAAAGGCGCCCCCGCGCAACACCTGGATGATCCCCCCGGTGAGCGCCCCCACAGCGGCATTGGCGCTGAGCACGGTGAAATGCTCCACCCACGGCCCCACGTCCTGGCGAACCACGACACCTTGAGCCTTCCCGGAACTGTGGCACAACGCCAGGGCCGCGACGACTGCCAGGGCCTCCGCACGCGATGCTAGCGTATGATCACCCTCCCGCCCGCCAGCCGCCGCGCCAGTTCGTCCCGCAGCCGCCGCTCGATCTCCCCCGTGGACACGCACCGCACCGGTGCCGTGCTCGCGCCCTCGATCGTCGTGGCGTCTCCCTCCACCTCGGTCTCGGCCCGCGCGCGCTCAGCTCCCTCGGGCTTCACGCTAGTGAGAATCCTGAGCCGGATCCGCCGCCCGGACACGGCCGAGGGACCCGCCCCCTGATGCCCACAGCGCACCCAGTCGCCGGTCGGCCTGCCCATCAGCCCGCGCCGCGCAAATCGCATCGTGCCGTACCGACGCCGGGCGGCGTCGTTCACCTCCGCCTCGATCCCCATCTTGGCGTACACGCCGGGGAGGTGCGCCCACACGCTGTCCACCGGGGCGGCGATGACGCTGGAGACGGCCCGACTGGGATCGCCCGTGCGGATCTCCAGGCCGGTTTGGGTCTCGCCCACTCGAGCCGTTGGCGCCACCGGACGAGCGGCCGACGGCGAGGATCGCGGCGAAGCCAAGCTGCCGCACAGTTCCCTCCCAAAGCCGGGGCAACTTCCGTCACACCCAGGGCATCTTCTACCGAGTGCAGAACCGTTCACCGGGGCCCTCATGTTCGCACCGATCGCACTCGCCGATCGGGCCGCTGGCGACCGCTGCACCGCGCGCTCTTTGGCTTTCTCTCTGGTCCATCGCGCATCCCGTCACGGGAATCTCGCACCAGGTGCCCAGCAACGCCGCTGAGAATCTGTTCATCGCCACCGGATTTGACGAGGCCGTCCGTGCGCCTGGTGGCCACCCGGTAGTGAGAGCACCGGGGGCCGGCCCGACCCCCTCGAGTGCCGCCCGGCCGAGGACAACACTCGGCGCCCCACGGCCGGGTGAATGTGCCAGGACCGCGAATCGCACGCCATCGGGGACGGCGTTATTTGGGACCCCCTCGCGTACTTTCGGTCACGCACCGGCCGTGCGTACTTTGTACCGTAGCCACCGGCCTGAAGGGGAGCACGCAATGCCGGTGACTGCGAAGCTGTCGCGTGAGTTTTACGACAAGTTCGGCGACAAGATCGCCGACGAGTTCGTCAACTGGTTCAACCAGGTGGACGCCACGTACCGCGCCGAATTCAAGGACCTCTTCGAGGTCCACTTCAGCCGGTTTGACGCCAAGCTGGAGCAGCGCGCCGCTCAGCTGGACGCCAAGATCGACCAGCGAGTCGGGGTCCTGGAAGCCAAGCTTGACCAGCGAGCCGGCGAGCTGGAAGCCAAGCTGGACCAGCGAGTCGGCGAGCTGGAAGCCAAGCTGGACCAGCGGGCCGGCGAGCTGGAAGCCAAGCTGGACCAGCGAGCCGGCGAGCTGGAAGCCAAGCTGGACCAGCGGGTCGGCGAGCTGGAAGCCAGGCTGGACCGGCGCATTGCCCACGGGGAGGCCCAGGTCGAGCATCGTATCGGGGCGCTGCACGAGGCCCTGGCCTCGTTCCGGGTCGAACTGGACTCCAGGATGGACCGCCTCAAGAGCGATGTCCTCGCAACGCTGGAACGGCGCCTGGGCGAGCAGACACGCTGGCTGTTCGGGGCCTGGGCCATCGTGTTGGGGTCTGTGATCGGCCTGTGGTTCCGTGGCTGACGGCTGGCTGCGCCGTTAGCGCCATCGGCATCCGTCGCTCGCTACCGCGGCTCGCTCAACACCGCCGCAATCGAGTCCAATCGCGCGTCCGTCGCGGCCGGCGCGAGTCCGAGCAACTCCGCCAGCAACGCATAGACATGGACCGACTGGAACGGCCGCACCACCGCGCTACGTCGTACCCGGGGTCCGCGGGCCAGGAACAATGCACCCATGTCTCGCACCTCGGGGTCCCAGCCATGGGTCGCGCCGCCGAAGCGCGCGGAGTCACGCATCAGTTGGGCCCGCGTGCCAATGGACCACCCCGGATCGGCGTGGCCCACGATGGGTGGAATGCGCGGGTTGCCTGAGTAGTGGAAGCGGGCCGGCACCTCCGAGCGCCGCCACACCTGGAGGTGGGGGTGGGCGTTTCGCAACGCCGCCAGCACCTCGGCGTCAGTCATCGCCCGCGGCCAGATACCGAGCACCGGTGTCCAGTCCACCACGTCCACGCGCTCGAGATCAAGATAGTCGTCCAGCACGATCACGCGCTCGGGGCTGGTACGCATCATTCCGTGGTCGGACGTGACGACGATGTGGACCGAGTCGAGGATCCCCAGAGCCTGGAGCCCGTCGAGCAGCCGCACCAGGGAGGAGTCCACGCGCCGCACCGCGGCAGCCAGCTCGGGTGAAAACGGCCCGTACGCGTGGCCGGCACCGTCCACGTCCGCGAAGTAGAGCGTCACCAGGTTGGGCCGTCGGGCCGAGCCGAGCCAGGCGAGCACCGTGTCCACGCGATCGGCGTTCAGCACCCGCCCGTCGTATGGTTTCCAGCGGCTGGGACGCACGCCTGCGATTGCCGTCTCCGTCCCCGGCCAGAAGAACGCCGCCGCCTTGCCGCCCTGGCGCTCCACCGCAACCCAGATGGGCTCCCCACCCCACCAGCGGGGATCCTCCACCGCACTGCGCTCACCCAGGCTGAAGCGCGCCTTCAAGCTGGGATCGTACATGCTGTTGGACACGATACCGTGCCGCTCCGGGTGCAGGCCCGTCACCATGCTGTAGTGCGCGGGAAATGTCTTGCTCGGGAACACCGGCACCATCCGCTCGGCCCGGGTTCCTTCACGAGCAAGCCGGGCCAATCCCGGTGTGGGGATCGAATCGAGGTAGTCCCAGCGATAGCCGTCAATGGAGATGAGGATGACGGTGCCCCGCGGCCCCTGGCGCCCTGGGCGCGCCAGGGACACCGCCCCACACACGGCCAGCAGGATGCCGAGGAGAATCGAGCGCCCCGCGGGCGACCCATTGTTTCGGTACGGTTCGAACACGTTCGCTTCGCTCGCTGCCGAACCTAAAGCTTACCTTGGGGCCGCGGAATCGCCGAGTGGGGCGACAACTCGAAGGCGACGATCGAGCGGCGCGGCTCAGCCCGAGGCGCGGATTGACCCCGGGTCCGCTCGGCTGGATGCGAAAAGTATCACCCGCAACAACCCCAGCACCGTCCGCAAGAAGCCGCGATCCACTTGATACAGCACGTGCGACAGCGGCGTGCGGGAGAGCGGCCACGGCCCCGCGTGAATGGGAAGGTCGGTGATGGTGGTGCCGTGGCGCTGGTCCCAAATGTCATTGAGCGGGTAGCCCAGCACGTCGGCCGGGGCGTAGATGTTGATCCAGCGCGCTACGTTCCTGAGCCCGGGGTCCAGCTCGGGGGGCGGGAAGGTGATGCACTCCACGGGCGGGGGCGGGAGGAACAGGGGGATGTTGGATCCGTAGGTCACCAGGCCGGCGAGCGTGCGGCCCGACTCGAAGTCCGTGCGGCCCACGCGGCGCGTGCCGCGCTCGTCCCAGAGGTAATTGGTGACGATCACGCTGCCCAGCGAGTGCGCCAGGATTACGAGCGGCGCCGTTGGGCTCGCGAGGTCCAGAGCCAGCGACTCGAGCGAGGCGCGCAGGCGCTCGTGCACGTCCCCGTACACCGGCGACCCGCGCTTGAAGTAGCCGGAGAGGTAGCTCGCCGGGTCGCCCAGGGAGCTGGTGACCCAGCGTCGCCAGAGCCGCCAGCCCATCGGCCTGCCGGGCCCGGCGAGCTTGTCCCAGGTCGCCTCCTGTGGTTGCTGGAGGATGTCCCCCCAGTAGCAAGGGCGGAATCGCACGCGGGAGGCATCGCCACCCAACCGCCGCTCGAGCCGCCGCATCAACCCGTCGGCAAAGGTGGCTCGCTGGCGGCCCATGCCGTGAACGATGAGGACGCCGACGTCGGCGGGCATGGCGGGATGTTACGCCGCACGGCGGTCGGGCGTAAACCGCTACGCCCCGCAACGGTTGATCACCCGCTCCGCGACCAACCGGGGCCCAAGATGTGGCCATCGCCCGCAAACCTCGAGCGCCGCCCGCACAACATGCCGCTGGCCGGCATCAGGCAGCCTCTTGCAGGCGGCGCCGGTTCACGTCAGGCTGGCCCAGAGGCATCTGCACGCCCGGCCCTCACGTGGTCACCGACAGTTCGATGTCATACGCCACCTCCACGTCCTGGAACCGTGCGAGGCCCGTCTCCGGGTGTCGCCCCGCGCCGAACGCCTGGTGCTCGAGGTAGAAGTCATGGATCGTGGCGACGTGATCGGCGCCGTTGCTCTTGAGCAGCTCCACGGCCAGGTC
>CAZVKD010000132.1:6309-8430 GCA_964627675.1 uncultured Gemmatimonadaceae bacterium | reverse complement strand
CCTGCGGGATCGTGGGCATCAAGCCCACCGTCGGTCTGGTGAGTCGCGCCGGCGTGATCCCCATCGCTCACAGCCAGGACACGGCGGGGCCCATGGCTCGCACGGTGGCGGACGCGGCGGCCCTGCTCTCCGCCATGATCGGGGTGGATCCGCGCGATCCGGCCACGGCGGCGGCCGAGGGCCACATCGCGCCGGACTACACCGCGTTTCTGGACGGGAACGGACTCCGCGGCCTGCGGATCGGCGTGCGGTCGAGGCCGGGCAACAACCCCGTGATTGACGCACTTGTGGAGGATGCCATCGGGGTGGTGCGGAGCCTCGGCGCTGAGGTGGTTGATCCGGCGGACATCGCCACGGCGGGCCAGCTCGGCAACAGCGAGGGTGAAGTGTTGCGCCACGAGTTCAAGCACGACCTCAATCTGTACCTCGCGACCATGCCGGAGACCGTGAAGTACCGCACGCTGGCGGACCTGATCGCCTTCAACGAAGCGAACAAGGATCGCGAAATGCCGTACTTCGGGCAGGAGATCTTCATCCAGAGCCAGGCGAAAGGGCCGCTCACGGAGCAGGCGTATCTCGACGCGCGGGCCAAGTGCGTCGAGCTGACGCGGGCCAAAGGCATTGACGCCACCATGGAGCAACACCGCCTCGATGCGATGATGGGGCCGTCGGGCGGGCCCGCCGGACTGGTGGACCTCGTGACGATGGGCGGTGGTGGCGGTGGGGGTGGGAGCTCGCAGTTTCCGGCGGTGGCCGGGTACCCGCACATCACGGTGCCTGCGGGTTTCTACCTGGGCCTCCCGATGGGAATCTCGTTCTACGGGCGCGCCTGGAGCGAGCCCGTGTTGATCAGGATCGCGTATGCGTTCGAGCAAGCGACCAAAGCGCGGCGGGCACCGACGTTCATTCCGACGCTGGTGCTGAGCTAGCCATCCGCCCGGGCGATCACCGGATGTTCGTGGCGCGGAAGACGGACAACGTGGGGAGCGGTCCCGGTGTCAACTCCACAAGGCTACGAGACCCTGCGTCCTCGGTGGTGAACCCATGCGATTCTGGCCATGAGCGCCATCTGGATCGTTGAGCGGGCGCCGAGCCGGCGGTTTCCGTTCCGCGTATCGATCGAGCAGGACGGTCGCCTCGTTCTGGCGGTGCGCGCCCAGGCGCGATGGCCGGGGCCGGGCCAGCAGATCTTCTGCCTGCGGGAACGATCGCTCGATCCCGCCGAGCGGCTCGAAGCGCTCGAACGCGTGCCGGTGGCTAACCTCAGCCGCGTGGGACGGAAGGTCAGCGTCGTCCTCGATCGCCCCACGCGGAAACGGTGCGAGTTCCTCGTGGTCACGAAGGAGCGGCGCGACGGCGGCGGCGCTTACGAGCAGGTGTTTTTCCGAACCCAAAGTGGGATCCGTGCCCATCGCTCGCGCACGCGCGTGGAGCTGCGCCACGCGGGGCCCCCGCTCCGCGTGGTGGTTGATAGCAGCGAGCGGTATCCGTGGCGCTTTCCGGGAGCGGAAGTCGAGCGTCGCAAGCTCGCCGCGGGCGACTACGCGCTGCTGGACGGGGAGCGCGTCGTGGCGGTGGTGGAGCGGAAGAGCTTCGACAACATGCTCGCGGACGTCGGGGCCGTGCAGGTGCTGCATCAGCAGCTCGCCGATCTTGCCAGCCACGCAGCCGCTGCCCTGGTCATCGAGGCCCAGTACGCCGATTTCCTCAATCCACATCGGTTGGCGGGGCGGTGGCCGGCGCCGTTTGTGGCCCGAGTGCTGGCCGAGGTCGCTGCATTGCATCCCACGCTTCCCGTGGTATTCGCGGGCAATCGCAAGCTCGCGAACCTCTGGGCCCAGCGGTACTTCGAGGCGATCGGGTCGCGGCAGGCCAGCGCACCATCGCAGCTCTATCTGGATGTGGCCGCGCGCTACGACGCCTTCGTGCGGGAGCCAGCGCTGGACGAACGAATTCGCGTGGCCGCGCTGAACGAACTCGGGGACGTTTTTACGTTTGCGGACCTGGCCGCGCGGTTCGAAGGCACGCCTGCGCTCAGGGTACGTCGCGTGCTGGGCCAGCTGCGGGCGGAGGGACGGATCGAGCGGACGGGGGCGGGACGCGGTGCCCGATGGCACCCGG
>CAZVKD010000132.1:0-6299 GCA_964627675.1 uncultured Gemmatimonadaceae bacterium | reverse complement strand
GACTGACGCGAGGGCGTCCATCACGCACCGGGGGCCAGGGCTCGGGCCTCCCTTCCCCTTTTCGAATTTCGGTGGAGCTTCCCTACGGATCCAGTCACCGAGGGCCCCGTGTCTCCCATCGAAATCACGGTCAACGGGCAGCGTGAGTCCGTTGACGTCGCCCCCGACACGCCGCTGCTTTGGGTGCTGCGGGACAACCTTGGCCTCACCGGAACCAAGTTCGGTTGCGGGATCGCCCAGTGCGGCGCCTGCACCGTTCACGTAGACGGTGAGGCGACGCGGTCGTGCATCGTTCCCATCAGCTCGGTCGCCGGCAAGCGGGTCACGACCATCGAGGGCCTCTCCCGCAACCGCAGCCACGTGGTGCAACGCGCCTGGATCGCCGAAGATGTGCCGCAATGCGGCTATTGCCAGCCGGGCCAGATCATGGCGGCGGCGGCGCTACTCGCCGAGAACAAGCGCCCCACCGATGCCGACATTGACGCCGCCATGACGAACATCTGCCGATGCGGCACGTACCAGCGGATTCGGGCGGCCATCCATCGCGCGGCCGGGGAGGTGTGACATGACCGCACGCGTGGCATTGGACCGGCGCGAGTTTCTCGAGATCACCGGAACGGCCGGCGCGGCACTGGTGCTGGCCTTCTCGCTTCCCGGCTGCGCGCGAGAACGCGGGCCCTCGGCGGCACCCACGCCGCTCAACGCCTGGCTCCGGATCGGTGACGACGAAACCATTCTGATCATTGTGGACCGCTCCGAGATGGGCCAGGGCGTGACCACGTCGCTGCCCATGCTGCTCGCAGACGAACTGGAGGCCGACTGGTCCAAGGTCCGAATCGAGTTCGCGCCGGCGGCGCAAGAGTACGTCAATCCATTGTTCGGCATGCAGGGGACGGGTGGGAGCACGAGCGTCCGCGCGGCGTGGATGCCCTTGCGGAAGGCCGGCGCGGCGGCGCGGGAGATGCTCATTGCCGCGGCGGCGCAGCAGTGGCAGGTGGACCGCGGGGAGTGTCGTGCGGAGCAGGGCGCAGTGGTCCACCCCCCGAGCCGCCGTCGCGTCAGCTATGGCCGCCTGGTTGCGACCGCGGCCACGTTGCCGGTGCCCGAGGATCCGCCCCTCAAGGATCCCACGGATTGGAAGATCATCGGCACGCGTGCTGCGCGCTTGGACACGCCGCCCAAAGTGGATGGGACCGCCGAGTTCGGGATTGACGTGAAGGTGCCGGGCATGCTCGTGGCCGTGGTGGCCCGCTGCCCGGTGTTCGGCGGCAAGGTGAAGAGCTTCGATGCGACGAAGGCACAGGCGGTGCCCGGCGTGCGGAACGTCGTGCAGGTCTCGAGCGGTATCGCGGTCGTGGGCGACGGGTACTGGCCTGCCTTGAAGGGGCGTGAGGCCCTGGAGATTCAGTGGGACGAGGGGCCCAACGCCCGCGTCTCGAGCCAGGGCATCGCGCGGCTGTTCGCCCAGCGATCGGCGCGCCCGGGAGCCGTGGCGCGGCACGACGGGAGCCCGGACGCTGCGCTCTCCACAGCCGCCGCGCGGCTCGAAGCGGTGTACGAAGCGCCGTTCCTCGCGCACGCGTGCATGGAGCCGATGAACTGCACGGCGCACGTGCGGGCCGATGGTGTGGACATCTGGTCACCGACGCAATTCCAGACCGGCGCCCAACAGTTGGGGGCGGGAATCGGCGGGGTGACACCTGACAAGGTCCGCGTACATACGACCTATCTCGGTGGTGGCTTCGGGCGGCGGTTCGAGCTGGATTTCATCCAAGAAGCGCTTGAGGCGTCGAAGGCCGTCAACGCGCCAGTGAAAGTGATCTGGTCGCGCGAAGACGACATCCGGCACGAGTACTACCGGCCGGCCTCCTACCACCGGCTGCGGGCGGGGCTCGGCACGGACGGCCGGCCGGTCGCGTGGACTCATCGCCTGGTGGCGCCGTCCATCATGGCACGCGTGTTCCCCAACACGGTGCAAAACGGTCTCGACCAGGAGACCGTCGAGGGTGCGGTCGCGATGCCGTACGGCATCCCCAACGTCCACGTGGACTACGTGCTGACGGACACCGGCATTCCGGTGGGCTTCTGGCGCTCGGTCAACAATTCGTTCAACGCGTTCGTGGTCGAGAGCTTCATTGACGAGCTGGCGCACGCGGCGAAGCGGGATCCGTTCGAGTACCGCCGCGCGCTGCTGGCAGACGCGCCGCGCCACCGTGCCGCGCTGGAGTTGGCCGCCAGCAAGGCGGGCTGGGGCTCGCCCGCGGCCGCCGGCAGGGCACGCGGCATCGCCGTGCACAAATCGTTCGAGTCGTTCGTGGCGCAAGTCGCCGAGGTCTCAGTGGCGCAGGACGGGACGGTGAAGGTGCATCGGGTGGTGTGCGCCGTGGACTGCGGGCCCGTGGTGAATCCGTCCATCGTCGACGCGCAAATGGAAAGCGGCATCGTGTACGGCCTCACGGCGGCTCTGTACGGGGAGATCACGATCGCAGGGGGCCGCGTGGTGCAGAGCAACTTCCACGACTACCCGATGCTCCAAGTGGCAGAGATGCCGAAGGTCGAGGTCTACATCGTGCCGAGCACCGACGCGCAGGGCGGGGTGGGCGAGCCTGGGACCCCACCGATCGCGCCCGCGGTGTGCAACGCGATCTTCGCTGCGACGGGAAAGCGGATCAGGAAGCTACCGATCGGGAAGGTGGCCTGATGTCGGGCGCGGCTCATGCGCCGCGCAGCGCCTGAATCGGGTCCAGCCGAGCCGCGCGAGCCGCGGGAATGACGCCCACCGCGAGGCCGAGCACCGTGGAGCAGACCACGCCCAGCGCGGCCGCCCGCCACGAGACCATCAGGTCCCAGGGGCCGAGGAAGGCCGCGAGCGCGGCCCCTATGATCCCCAACGCCACTCCAGCCGTACCGCCAGCGCCGGCTAGGATCGCGGACTCGACCAGGAACTGCAGCCGGATATCCCGGCGGCGCGCGCCCACGGTCCGCCGCGCGCCGATTTCTGAGGTCCGCTCGCGCACGGCCATCGACATCACCGCCAGGATTCCGAGGGCGCCGACCGCGAGCACGAGCATGCCCACGCCGGCTGTCAGCCGCTGCATGGCACGCGCCGCGCCGCGCTCGGTCCGGAGCAGCACGGCCTGGTTCTGGATGACGAACGGTTCTGGCATTCCGGAGCGGACGCGGTGTCGGCGCAGCAGAATCTCGCGCACTTCGGCCTCCAGCGCCGCGAGATCCGCCGTACGCCGCGCCTGCACGAACAGGGCATGGACATAGGGGATGTTGAGTACGCGCCGCAGCGCCGTCCCGAGCGGGACTACGATGACGTTGTCCAGATCCGTCCCGCCCACGTCCGTCCCCCGGGGTCGCATGACGCCGATGACGTCGAAGGGCACGTTCCCGAGGCGGACTTGCAGCCCCACGGGATGCGCGTCGCCGAACAGGTTTCGCGCCACGGTTCGCCCAACGAGCGCCACGCGGCGGCGCTCAACGTCGTCGCTCTCGTCGAACAGTTGGCCGGCGGCCGCCTGGATGGCCCGAATGCGGAGCCCGTCCACCGTCGTGCCGGTCACCGTGACGGTCGTGTTGCGGCCTTCCCAGTGGGCGGCCAGGACGCGATTCACCATGGGTGCGGCGGCGGCGGCGAGGCGGGTCGCCTGCGCGACGGCGTCGGCGTCGGCGGGGCGGAGCTGGGTGAGCGTCGCGACCTGTCGGCTCCGGCCGGCTACGCGGGGCGCCGGCGCCGCGGCCACGACCAGCACGTTCGTGCCCATCGCGCGCACCCGGTCGAGCACCCGGCGCTCGGCCGCCTGACCCGCAGCCACCATGACCATGAGGGCCGCCACGCCCACCGACAGGCCCGACACGCTCACCGCCGTTCGCAGGCGGTGCGCGGCCAGCAGCTGAATGGAGAGCGGCAGGCCGCGCGCCAGCCGGCGACAGCCTCGGGCGAGCCCGATCACGGGACAGCGGCGCGTCCGGCGCCGTCAGTCACGCGGCCGTTTTCCAGAATCAGGACGCGATCCGCCCGGGCCGCCACGGCGCGGTCGTGGGTGACCAGGACGATGGCCCGACCAGCCTCACGCAGGCCGGCGAAGACATCCAGCACGTCCGCCGCGCTGCGCGCGTCCAGATTACCGGTCGGCTCGTCCGCGAGGAGCAGCGCAGGCCGGTTGACCAGCGCTCGGGCGATCGCCACGCGTTGCTGCTCGCCGCCGGACAACTCGCCCGGCAAATGGTGCCCACGGTGCGCCAGGCCCACAGCCGCAAGGGCTTGCTCGGCTCGCGCGACGTCATCACCGATGTCCTCCTCCGCGTAGAGCAGCGGCAGCAACACATTGCGGAGTGCGGTGGCCCGCTCCAGTAAATAGAACTGCTGGAATACGAACCCGATCTTCGCGTTCCGCACGGCCGACAGGGCGTCATCGTCGGCCTGCGACCAGTCAGCCCCCTCGAAGCGATACGTGCCGGCATCCGGTCGATCTAAGAACCCAAGAATGTTGAGCAGCGTGGACTTGCCCGAGCCGGACGCCCCCATGACGGCCACGAATTCGCCGGGCTGGACGTGAAACGTGGCACCGGTCAGCACCTGCACCACCGCAGCGCCCTTGCGGTAGGCCTTGGTCAACCCAACGACGTCAATCACACCCCTACGCCACGAAGCGTCCGGGCCGGGTCCACCCGTGCCGCCTTCCGTGCCGGATGCGCCCCGAACACGATGCCGATAGTCGCACACGACACCAGCGCCGCGGCAAAGGGCACCCAGGTCACGCGACTGCTGGCGAGTCCGCCGGCCGCGAGGCCGATGGCGACTGCCACGCCGATGATCGTCCCAACGCTCCCGCCCGCGAGCGCCACCACCACCGCCTCCAGCACGAACTGGCGAGCGATGTCCGAGGCCCGAGCGCCCACTGCCCGGCGCAGGCCGATCTCGCGCACTCGTTGGGAGACGCCCAATAGCATCAGGTTCATGATTACGAGGCCGCCCGCGATCAACGCCACGAACGAGATCGCGAGCAGCAAGGCGGACAACGTCGAGGCCGTCTCCAGGGCCGCGTGCTCCACGTCCTCCGGCTCCCGCACGAAGAAGTCATCCGGCTCGCCGGGTCCGATGCCGTGCC
The DNA here is from genome assembly GCA_964627675.1 of uncultured Gemmatimonadaceae bacterium. Classification (GTDB taxonomy): domain Bacteria; phylum Gemmatimonadota; class Gemmatimonadetes; order Gemmatimonadales; family GWC2-71-9; genus JACQHC01. Next base: position 1,182 of record CAZVKD010000132.1, on the reverse strand, counting down.
GCACGCGGAGCAGGGCCCGCACCCGGTCGGCCGTCTCGGGGAGCCGGCGCGCGTCCGCGACCCGAATCACGATTTGTTCGAGGAACGGCCGGCCAAACAGCCGTCGCGCCGACGTCGTGAACGGGACCACAATGCGATCGTCCCAGTCGTCACCTCCCGCACTCGCCCCCATCTCGATGAAGACGCCCTTCACCACGTAGGGATCGTTGGCGATGCGCACTGTTTGGCCGACTGCGCCGCCCTGCGGGAACAGATCCCGCGCCACTTTGGCCCCCAGCATCACGACGCGCGCCATGGCCCCGAGATCCCCCGGCGATACGAACTCGCCCTCGACCATGCCCCAGCGGCGGATCTCCATCCAGTCGTCCTCCACGCCGAATGCCCGCGTGGTGACGGAGCGGTCCCGGTACACGACCGTGATCCCGCGCTGGTTCTGCACCGGGCTCACCATCTGGATGTTGGGGAGCTCCGCCTCGATGGCGCGCGCATCATCCTCGAACAAAACGGCGAGTCCCCGATCGGCCCGGGGCGCGAACACCTGTACCTCGCCACCGGCCCGCACCATGAGCATGTCCAGGCCGTGTTTGCTCACGAGCCCCAGGACGCGCGCGCGCGCGCCCTGGCCGGTCACGATAACGCCGGAGAGTACGGCGGCACCCAGGACCACGCCGACCATCATCAGCGCCGTACGATGCTTGTCCGCCAGCAGCGACGTCACGATGTCGCGGGCGATGCGCTGCTGCCGGCTCATGAGTTCCCGGCTTCGGTGCTTGCGGGAGCGTCGAGCAGGATGCAGTCCCCTTCCTGCAACCCTTCCAGCACCTCCACCCACGGTCCGTCCCGCCAGCCAAGGCGCACGGCGCGGCGCTCCGCCCGCCCCTGGCGCCACAGGTACACCACGCTCTGGCCGCCCTGGCGGGACACGGCGCGCGCGGGGATCGCCAGCACCATCCGCTCCTCGAGCCGGATGTGGACGCTCGCCGTCATTTCAGGCCGGAGCAAGCCTCCGTTTCCCCGGATCGCCACGGCGACAATGTACTTCACGACGTTGTCCTGAATCGTGGCCGAAGGATAGATCGCCGCCACGTGACCCTCAAAATCCCGTTGTGGGAACGCGTCCACAGTGAACCGCACGGCTTGACCGACCGCGATGCCCACCCCGACGGGGCCGCCGGCCGCGTT
>CAZVKD010000131.1:1882-8548 GCA_964627675.1 uncultured Gemmatimonadaceae bacterium | reverse complement strand
CAGCCAGGCGGTGGCGCGATCCGGCCCGACCCGGGCGCGCCGGCGCACGGCGGCCCGCGCGCGCCGCTCCGCGTAGTCGAGCAGGTCCTTGGCGGCGCCGGTCACGAAGGCGAGGCCATGCCGGGCGACCAGCTCGCGGTAGCGCTGCGCTCCCCGCTCGCATGCGGCGAGTTGTGCCGCCAGATCGTGGCGTCGCATGTCGGGGGTACGAACATTGGCGAGGAGCACGCGCTCCAGGTCGCGCGCCACGCGTCCGCCCGCGGCCCATCGCACCGGCGGAATCACGATCCCTTCCTGGTAGATCTCGCAGGAATCCGGCGGCATGCTCCCCGGCCGCGAGCCGCCCACGTCGGAATGGTGCGCCCGCACGACGGTGTAGGCGGCGATGGCGCCATCCAGCTCCGCGGCGTGCACCAGCGTGAGGTCCGGCAAGTGGGTGCCGCCGGTGAACGGATCGTTGAGCAGGTAAGTATCGCCCGGTTCGGGACTCAACGCCCGCACCGCGGCGACCGCGTCCGGCATGGCGCCCAGATGCACCGGGATGTGGGCCGCCTGCGCCACCATCTCGCCCTCGGCATCGAACACCGCGGCCGAGGAGTCGCGCCGCTCCCGGATGTTGGGTGACACCGCGCTCGCCACCAGCACGGCGCCCATTTCCTCGGCCACCCCGGCGAACGCGTGCGCCATCACCTCCAGCCCGACGGCATCGAGCGTCATGACCGCTCCAAACACAGCGCACCGGTGGCGTGCACCCGGCCGCGCCATCCCGCTTCCACCCGCGCCGTGGCATCTCTGCCATCGAGCGCCGCGGGGCCCGGAATCTCCGTCCCCGGCGCCAGCTCGTCGAGCGGCGCGCGTCCGCGCGGGGCCACGCTCACCGCCCCCTTCGCCGCCAGCGCGGGCGTCGCTCCCGGCGCGGTCGCGACCACGCGCAGGTTCACCAGCTCCACGGGACGACTGGGATCGGCGTGACCGTAGCGCGCCTGATGCGCCGCGTGAAAGGCGGCGGCGGTGGCCGCCCCATCGAGCCCAACGGGCACGGCCACTTCGTATCCCTGTCCCGGGTACCGGCATTCCGCCACGCGGGAAAGGTGCGCCCCCGGCAATTCCGCCAGTGCCGCGCGCTCGAGCGGCTCGAACGCCGCCGCGATGGCTCGGGGATCGAGCGCGTCGGTCCGCCGGTGCAGGGAGGCCGCGAACTCCACGCGCGCCCGGGCCGTGGCGAGGCCGAGCGCCGACAACGCCCCGGCGTGCGGCGGCACGACCGCGCGACGCATGCCGAGATGGTCCGCCAGGCGACACACGAACAACGGCCCCGCCCCGCCGAACGCCACCAGCGTCATGCCGCGCGGATCCACGCCGCGTTCCACGCTCACGCCACGCAGGGCGCGCACCATCGTGGCGGTGGCGATGGCAATGATGCCTTCCGCGCACGCCTGGGTGCCGAGGCCGGCCGCCCGGCCCACGCGCTCCACGGCGCGCTGGGCCAGAGCGGGATCGAGCACCAGATCGGCCGCCAGCGGATGCCCGGGATCGAGCCAGCCAAGCACGAGCGCCGCATCGGTGACGGTGGCGTCCTCGCCACCCAGTCCGTAGCACGCGGGCCCCGGCGCCGCACCCGCGCTCCTCGGGCCCACGCGCAGCGCGCCGCCGCTATCCACCCACGCGATGCTGCCGCCCCCGGCGCCGACCGTCTCGATCAGCACGTGCGGCAGCGCCAGCGGCACTCCGCCCACGGCCCCGGCCGACTGCACCAGAGGCTCGCCGCCCAGGACCACGCTGGCATCGGCGCTCGTGCCGCCCATGTCCAGCGTCAAGAGATCGCGCTCGCCGATCTGCGCCGCCACCAGCCGCGCACCCTCGACCCCACCCACCGGTCCCGAAAGCGCGAGCGAGGCCGCCCGAACGCCGGCCTGCGCCGCCGACAGCGTCCCGCCGTTCGAGGCCATGACCCGGAAGTCCCCAATCCCATGCCGTCCCGCCTCGCTCCCGATCCGGGCGAGATACCGGCTGACCAGCGGGCGGAGGTAGGCCTCCACCGTCGCCGTACTGGTGCGCTCGTACTCGCGGAACAGCGGGAGAACCTCATGGCTCGCCACCACCGGGCACTGCGGCAGGGCGCGCCGCAGCGCCTCGGCAAGTCTCTGCTCGTGTTCAGGATGCGCGAAGCTGAAGAGCAGCGAGATGCAAACGGCGTCGGGGGCCAGCTCAACGGCGGCCCGGACCGCTCGCGCCACCTCCGCGTCGGATAGCCCCACCACCACGCCGCCGGCCCCGACCCGCTCGGCGACACCGATCACCGCCGCCCGCTCCACCAGCGGCGGCGGGTGGTCCCGCGCGAGATCATAGAGCGCCACGCGCTCCTGCCGCCTGAGCCACAGCAGATCCTCGAAGCCGGCCGTGGTGAGCAGGGCCACTCGGGCGCCGCGTCGTTCCAGCAGGGCGTTCGTCGCCACGGTGGTCCCGTGAATCAACCCGACCGCCGCGGATGACCGGTCAGGGCCGAGCGCGTCCAGGGCCTGCCACAGCCCGCGCGCGGGATCGTCCGGCGTGCTGCGCACTTTGGTGACCCGCACCCCACCGTCGCCCTCCAGCGCGACGAGATCGGTGAACGTTCCCCCGATATCAATGCCGACTCTCACGGACCCGGCCGCCTCCACCAGGCCGCCCCCAACAACAGCACCGCGGCGGCCACCGACAGCGTGCCCACCCAGTCACCCAGACGGGTGTACACCGTTCGGACGTCGGTGGTCATGGCCTGACCCACCACCATCGTCCGCTCGCCCAGACGGGTGGAAGCGTGGGCGCGGCCCAGCGGATCAATGAACTCCGAGATCCCCGTGTTGGCCGATCGGGCGATGCCCACACGGTTCTCGATGGCCCGCATGGTCAGGTGGGCGGCGTGCTGATACGGCGCAGAGGTGTTTCCGAACCAGGCGTCGTTGGTGATGTTCACCAGGAAGTCCGCGCCCTGACGCCGATAGCGGCGGGAGAGGTCTTCGAACGCCGACTCGTAGCAAATCAGAATGCCGAAGCGCCCGATGGGCACCTGATACACCGCGCCGGGCGCGCCGACGCCAAATGCGCCGAACCACCGGAGCCAGGAGAACCAGCGCGGGTTGACGAACGGCACCCGCTCGACGATCGGCACCAGGTAGTTCTTGTGATACGGCGTGGGGTGGCGGCGCCCGCCGGCGTCGAACACGAAAGCGGCGTTGAAGAACTCCGGCGACCCGTCCGCCAACGGGCGAACGTCAATGCCGCCCACGACCAGCGGCACGCCGGCGCGCGCGGCGTGTTCCCTGAGGCGCCGCTCCCAAGTCGGGAAGTAGTCCAGGGCATGGGGGAGGGCGGCCTCCGGCCAGACAATGAGGGCGGGATCCGCGTCGGCCAGGGCCTGCTCCGAGAGCTGGAACAGCCCCTCCACGATCCGTTCGCGGTTGGCCGCCTCCCACTTTTCGTCGAAACCGATCGCGGGCTGGATGGCGGCCACCGCGCCGAGCGGCCGGAGATTCAGCGTGCCAACCCGCACGACGCCGTAGGTGACCGCGATGCCGACCCCCACCACGACGGCCACCACCAGCCGCGTGGCCCGGCGGCGATCCAGCCACGCGGCGGCCAGGGCGACGTTGGCGGCGACCAGCGCGAAGGTCACGCCGCGCGCGCCGATCAGCTCGGCGCTCTGCACCGCAAGGGGAAACCCGGTGAGGGAGGTTCCCAGGCCCAGCCACGGGAACCGGATATCGCCCTGGTGGCCGATGGCCCACTCCACCGCCGTCCAGAGCACCGGGAAGACGACCACGAGGTCCAGGCCGAGGCGCCGCGTCACCCAACCGGTCGCCGCGAACAGGACCGCCGTCCACAGGGCGAGGATCAGGACCGTGGCGGCGTACCCCGCCGCCGAGAGAGGCGTGAAGTGCCACAGTGCCACCACCATCCAGTACAGGACCAGGCCCTGCGAAGCGAGGCCGAACCACCAGCCCTGGACCAGGTGGCGTCGGAGCGGCAGGGGATCCTCGTTGCCCCGGACGATGAGCAGCACGGCCGGCACGAGACACAGGAACGACGGGAGGAACAGATGGAACGGCGGGTACGCGAGAACGGTGAGCACGGCGCCGGCCATGACGGCCACGCGGTCCCCGCGCGGCAGGGCGAGCGCCCTCACAAGGTGACGTCGCGCCCCTGCTCCGCCGAGCGATACACGGCCTCGAGCGCGCGGTGGAGGACGAGCTGGTCGGAGAGGTCGGGCGCCTCCACCTGGCCCCGGGCGATAGCGAGGAAGTGGGCCCATTCGGCGCGATACGAGGCCGTGAACGCGTCTTCGCGACCGGACGCCCCCGCCGGCGTCACATTGGTGGGCGTCCCGCGCAGATCCTGATACAAGCGCAGCGGATTGATCGAGGCCGAACCGGTGGTCCCGACCATGTCGAGCCACAGCCGCTCCGCATCACCCACGAAGTCCCGGGCCACGTCAACGAACACGGAGACGCCGCTCTCGCACACGATGAGGGCGGCGCCCCCGCTTTCCAGCTCGGTATCGGGCCCGCGGTGCAGCACCGCGGAGATGCGGTGCGGCACGGGGAGGCCGGCCAACCACAGGGCCAAGTCCAGTACCGACAGACCGAGGTCGAGCATGGCGCCCCCCCCGGCGCGGGCCCGCTGGTGCCGCCAGCCAGCCGTCTGCCCCGTGGGCCGGAAGGTGTACCACCCGCAGCGAATGGTGCGCAGGCTCCCGATGCCGCCGTTCCGCACGAACCCGCGCACGGCCTGCACGTCGCTGCGGAACCGGTGATTCATGCCCACCACGACCGCGCGGCCGGCGCGCTGGCGCAGGGCGCTGACGCGCTGCACGCCCTCCGCCGACAGCGCCAGGGGCCGCTCGCACAAGACGTGCGCCCCGGCCGAAAGGGCGGTTTCGACGTGCACTTCGTGGAGATGATTGGGCGTGCAGATCGCCACGGCGTCCGGACGACCGTCGCGCAGCAGGTCCTCGATGTCCTCGTACACATCGGAGACCTGAAACCGAGCCGCGATGGTCCGGGCCTTGGCGAAGTCGCTGTCGCACACGCCGACGACCTGCACGTCGCGCATGCGGGACAACACCGGAAGATGCGCGATCTGCGCGATGGCTCCGGTGCCGACGACGCCCACACGCACGGTGCTCACGTCAATACCATCGCTCGAGGCGCGTGCCGGGAAAGTACGTGGCGAGGATGGTCCGGTGATCCTGGCCGGCCCGGGCCCGGCCGATCGCGCCCCACTGGCACAGGCCGACGCCGTGCCCCCACCCCGCCCCGGCCGCCGCGAGTCTGGCCAGCCTCTCGCCCTCGTGCTGCGTCGTGAGTTGCACGGCGTTGGAGCCCAGCACCCCGCCGTCAGGCGCAAGCAGCACTTGCCGGATGTCCGGGCCAAACACGGGGATTTCCCCGCGCGGCACGCGGATGCGGATCTCGGTGGCGCGCCCGGAGCGGCCCGTCGCGTGCACGCGGACGTCCTGCACGTCGGCGAGTTCAGCGGCGCTCACGCCCACCACGGCCGGCACGGTGCGGCGTAATATATCGCGCAGCGTGGCGGCGTCCCACTCGACTCGCCAGCGGAACCGGGGAGACAAGTCGCAATAGTAGCCGCCGGGTTTCTGGTCGGACACCGACCGAAGGTACGGCGCATCCGTCACGGCGCGAAACGCTTCCCGCGGCACGGCCGTCCGGTACCCGCAGGTGGAGTGGAAGAACGCGTGGATCGGCTCACCACCGTAGGTGAGCACCTCCCCGGTGGTGGCGCGCACGGCGGCCGTGGCTTCCGGCGTCTCCCCGGCCACGCCCGCGTAGGCCTGATCCGCCACGCCCGCCTGCACGTCGTAGCCCTGGGCCCCGAACCGGCCGCGGTTCCGCAGCGCATAGGTGCGCGAGACGATCGCCTGGGCCCGCAGCGCCGCGGCCTCCGAGGCCTCCCGCCGGCCCATCTCGCGGGCCACCACGCCGAGGAGATAGTCCTCCAGGCCCACGCGGTCCACCACCGTCACCCTGCCGTTGCGGGCGAACGCCTCCACCACCCCGCGGTACGGCCTGCCGTCCACGGCGACGTACTTGGCGGGATCCACCACGGTGAACGTGACGGTCTCGAGTTGCCGCTGCCCCCGACCGTGCGACAGCCGCAGCCCTGCGCCCTCGGGCTCCAGCGTGGCCACCTCACCGGCGTCGAGGGTGAACGCCGCCTCCCCGCCCACCACGCCGAGCAGCCTGCCTTGCCCGGCCACTTCTACCCGTTGGGCGTCAAGCGCAACCGCCACCCGAAGCTCCGGCTCCTCCGTTGCTCGCGCCGGCGCCCTCGGCGCCGCCGCGGCGCAGGCCAGCGCCACGGCCGGCGCCACGCCGCTTGCCCCGATGGCCGCAAGCCTCACGACTCGGCGACCGCCGTGAAATCGTAGTCCCGGCAGGCGGTGATCCGAACGGGCGCAAACTCCCCCGGCCGGACCCAGCCGCCCCGCCGCACGAACGTCAGCCCATCAATGTCGTCGGCCTGCCACCAGACTCGCCCGACGTGGGTGGCGCCCCCCTCATCCGGATCGGCCACGCGATCAATCAGCGCCGGCACCGTTCGGCCGACAAAGCGGCTCAACCGTTCCTCGGACACCGCCCGCTGCAGTTCTTCCAGCTCCTCCTGGCG
>CAZVKD010000131.1:0-1872 GCA_964627675.1 uncultured Gemmatimonadaceae bacterium | reverse complement strand
TCGGGAACGTCGTCGGGCAGCAGGGCGGCGCGGGTCCCGTCCTGGGCCGAATAGGCGAACACCGCCAGCCGTTCGAACCCGATCTCTTCCACCAGATCGCCGAGCTGCCGGAAGTCGTCGTCGGTCTCCCCGGGGAATCCCACGATGGCGGTGCTGCGGATCGCGATGTCGGGCACGGCGGCGCGCAGCGCTCGGACCTTCTCGCGAATGGTGGCGCGACGCTCGGGACGGCGCATGCGCTCGAGCACGCGGTCGGAGGCGTGCTGAATGGGGATGTCAATGTAGGGCACGATGCGCGGCTCGGCGCCCATCAGCTCGATCAGCCGCGGGGTGAGACCGGCCGAATAGACATAGAGCAGCCGGAACCAGGGAATGCTCGTCTCCGCCAGCAGCGCATCGAGCAGATCGGGGAGCCTTGGCCCGCCGAGACCCAGGTCCCGCCCCCAATGCCCCAGATCCTGCGCCACCAGGTTCAGTTCCTTCGCGCCCTGGGCCTCCAGCTGCTGCGCCTCGCGGACCAGCCGCTCCAGCGGCTCGGAGCGGTGTCGGCCCCGCATCAGGGGGATGGCGCAGAAGGCGCACGCGTGGTCGCAGCCCTCGGAGACCTTCAGGTATCGCACGTGGGCGCCGGCGCCGAAGAACTGGCGCACGCCCGGATGGGCCGCGGCCGGATCGGGACTCGGGATGAGCCCTCGCGCCGCCAGCTCCGGGACCAGCCGCGGCAAGTCGCCGAAGCCGAACAACAGATCCACCTCCGGGATCTCGCGCGCCAACTGGTCGCGGTAGCGTTCCACCAGGCAGCCGACGGCCACGACCGCCTTCACGGTCCCGCCCGCCTTGAGCCGCGTCGCGTCGAGGATCGCTTCGATGGACTCGCGCTTGGCGGCGTCAATGAACCCGCAGGTGTTGATCAGCACGACGTCGGCCGTCGCCGGATCGGGCACCAGGGCCGCGCCGTGCCCGAGCAGCTCCCCCACCAGCCGCTCGGAATCAACCGTTGCCTTGTCGCAGCCGAGTGAGATGACGCCGAGCCTCATAAGCAAGGCATGAGGGGTGAGGGGTGAGGAGTACGGCATGAACGATGCAACTGGGTCTCGGTGCACCTTGGGCGCGAGCGGGGCCCCGCAGTACCCTGACCCCGGACCCGTCTCACATCAGGAAACTCTCCAGCGCCCGGGCCCGGCTCACGTGCCTCAGCCGCGCCAGCGCCTTTTCTTTGATTTGCCGCACGCGCTCGCGGGTGATGCCGAGCAGGCTGCCGATTTCCTCCAGCGTCATCGGCTCCTGTCCGTCGAGGCCGAAGTACAGCCGCAGGATCTTGGCTTCCCGCTCCTTCAGCGTGGCGAGCACTTCCTCGATGGATTCGGTCAGGGCGTGCTCGAACGTTTCATCGTCGGGACCGGGGTTCTGGGTATCGGGCAGATAGTCCAGCAGCTTGTTGTCTTCACCCGGCGCGAGCGGCGCGTCCAGCGAGAGGTGACTCTGCGAGATGGACAGTGTCTTGGCCACCTCCTCCTCGGAGATATCCATCCCCTCGGCGATTTCCTCCACGGTGGGCTCGCGACCGAGTTCCTGCAACAGCGCGGACGAGCGCTTCCCGATGCGGTGCAGGGTGCCGGCGCGGTTGAGCGGCACGCGAACGATCCGACTCTGCTCGGCCAGGGCCTGGAGGATCGCCTGGCGGATCCACCACACGGCGTAGGAGATGAACTTGATCCCCTTGGTTTCGTCGAACTTGTGCGCCGCGCGAATCAGACCCAGGTTGCCCTCGTTGATGAGGTCGGAGAGCGTGACCCCCTGATTCTGGTATTTCTTGGCGACGGACACCACGAAACGCAAGTTGCTGCGCACCAGCTTGTCGAGCGATTCCTG
>CAZVKD010000130.1:0-8668 GCA_964627675.1 uncultured Gemmatimonadaceae bacterium | reverse complement strand
CGGATCGCCACGGAGCTGGTGCAATTCGACGAGAAGATCCCGGTCATCGTCGCGCTCTCAGAGGAAGCCCGCCGCTCGGCCGAGACGCTGAACCAGCTCACGGTGGAGGGCGTGCCCCTCCGGGAGCTGATCCACACGCGGGAAGCGGTCGGGCCCGTGGAGGTGCGGCGCTCGGGGCAGCGGCGCACGGTGCCGGTCTATGCCGACATCGCTTCAGGCGGCCTGGAGGACGCAGTCTCGGCCGTGCGCGAAGCGCTGGCCGCGCTGCCGCCGCCTCGGGGCGTCTCGGTCGAGATCGGCGGCGAGAACGAGGAGATGCGCCGCGCGCTCCGGGGCCTCGCGTTCGCGTTCGCCCTGGCCCTGCTGCTGGTGTACATGATCCTCGCCGCGGAGTTCGAATCGTTCATCCATCCGTTCACCATCCTGTTGAGCGTGCCGCTCGCCCTGATCGGGGCCGTGCTGTCGCTGTGGATCGCGGGCGTGGGCATCAACGCTATGAGCTTGATCGGGCTCGTGATCCTGGTAGGGATCGTGGACAACGACGCCATCGTGAAGGTGGACTTCATCAACCGGATGCGGCGGGAGGGGCTGGGCGTGCGGGAAGCGATTCTCGCCGCCGGGCAGGCCCGGTTGCGGCCGATCCTGATGACGACGGTGACGACACTCCTGGGCGTGGCCCCCATGGCGCTCGGGCTCGGCCGCGGCGCCGAGCTGCGGCAGGCGCTCGCCGTGGTGGTGTTCGGCGGCCTGCTCTCGGCGACGCTACTCACGCTGATCGTGATTCCGGTGGCGTACTCGCTGGTAGAGGATACGCGGGGGGCGCTCTCGGGGTTCCTGTCACCGCGTCGCCGTCGGGTCGGCGCCGGAAAGGCGAACTAGCGGACTGTAACGTTGCAACAGCTAGTGCTATGTGTTACGGTGATGGGCATGCGAACTCCGCGGTTGCAGCTGAGCGCGGCCGAGCGCGGGAGGCTCGAGGCGCGCGTGCGGGCGCGGCGGTTGCGAGCGGAAGACGTCCGCCGGGCCCGCGTGATTCTGATGCTGGCTGAGGCCCAGCCGTACACCACGATCCAGGCCGCCGTGGGCTGCGACGCGCGGTACGTCACCCGCCGGCCCCAGCGCTTTGCGGAGGGCGGCTTGGCGGGGCTGTACTCCCGGCATCGGGGGCGCGCCGTCGAGCGCCGGACCCCCAAGCTTGAAGCCCGCATCTTGGCGTTGACCCACCAGCAGCCACCCGACGGCTCGACGCACTGGAGCACGCGCAAGCTGGCCAAGCGGCTGGGGGTGAGCCACATGATGGTGGCGCGGGTCTGGAAGCGAGCGCGTGTGCAGCCACACCGGCTGAAGCGCTATATGGCGTCGGACGACCCGAACTGTGAGGCCAAGGCCGCCGACATCATTGGGCTGTATGTGCATCCGCCGCAGCATGCCGCGGCCCTGGAGCGGACGGACCCGGTTCTGCCGCTGACGCCCGGGCGTGCGGAACGGCACGGCTTCGAGGATGTTCGCCACGGCACGCTGTCCTTGTACGCTGCCCTCCATACCAAGACCGGTACGGTCTACGGGCAAACGGCCTCGCGTCACACCAGCGAAGCGTTCGTCGCCTTCTTGGCGGGGCTGATCGCGCAGCAGCCACGCCGACGGGAGATCCACATCATTGCCGACCATCTCTCGGCCCACCAGACGGAGCGAGTCCGCCAGTTCTTACGCGATCACCCGCGGGTCCACTTACACGACGCGCCCACGTACGCCTCGTGGCTCAATCACATCGAACTCTGGTTTGCGAAGATCGAACGCGATGTCATCGCCCGCGGCATCTTCACCTCGGTGGGGGATCTCCGTCGGAAACTCCTGCGCTATATCCGACACGGGAACCGGAACCCGACACCGATCACGTGGACCTACACTCACACGACGCACCGAATCCGGTCCACTGGCAATTCAACTGTTACGGTCCACTAGAGGCAATCCATGTTGCATACCGCAGCGATCGTGGCCCTCCAGCTCGCCGGAATGGGTAGCGGTCCAGCCAGGACCGGGCAATCTCCCTGTCCCTCCTGCACCCTCGACGTCGCCCACATCGTGACCATCGGTCATGTCAGCGACTCCTTCGGCGTGGGCGGCACGGACATTCTGGTTCGAGATAGCCGGGGGCGATACTACACCGCCCACAATGACGACCCAGCGACGGTCTCGGTCTTCCACCCCAACGGCCGGGCGTGGCGCAAGATAGGGCGCCGCGGACGCGGTCCGGGCGAATACCGCAACATTGTGGCGCTGCACATGGCGCCCGGGGATACACTGCACGTGTTCGACGCCGGCAATCAGCGTCACACGATTCTTTCCCCCTCGTACGAGGTTGTCGCCACAAGGCCGATGCCCGGGAAGGTCCAACCGGACGGCGTGCGATTGCTGGATGGAGGGGCGTTGGTGATCAACGGACTCCTGCCCACAGCCGATGGCATAGGGTTCCCACTTCACGTCCTGGATCAACAGGCCCGTGTGGTCAGGTCGTTTGGGGTGTCCGATCCCAGGTTCTACCCGGGGCTGACGTCAAGCCTCGGCAGGCGACTCGCCGTGGCACGAGGAGGCTTTCTCTGGGCAGCACGAACCAACAGCATCGTGATCGAACAATGGACTCTAACCGGAGAAAAGCGCCTCGAAACTCGCGCCACCAGGGACTGGTTCCAGGATTGGGGGGTATTCAGGCCCCCCAGTCACGCCGATCCCCCCTTGCCGGAACTCACCGCGCTCCGTGAGGACACCAGTGGGTTGTTGTGGGTCGTGTATTCCGTTCCCGACGCTGACTGGCGCCGCGGGGTTGGTGAGGTGGACACGCGATCCATGCACGGGGTGGTTTGGCATGTGGTGGATCACACGCAGGCGTACGATACCGTCATCGAACTCCTCAATCCACGCACTGGGGAACCCGTGTCCAGCACTCGGGTGCCGCAGCACGTGAGGAACTTCGTGGATGACGGCGAGGTCTTCAGCTATCAGGAAACAGGGGATGGCATCCCGACGCTTGACGTTTGGCGGCTTCGCTGGCGCGACGCGACGGGCCGACGAGACTGAGGCAAGGAGGTCAGGATGAACACGCGCTTCCTAACCTTTGGGGCACTCGCGGCATGGACCCTTGCATGCTCACCCCGCCGAGTGGAGGCGCAGAGCTGTTGGGATTGTCTCTCGTGTTTCTTGGGACAGCATCGACTTGACGAAGGGGAAGTTGACGCGGGCTACTATAGCTATCACTCCGAATGTTGGAGTCCGAGCTCATGCGATGGGTACCATCCCCCCTGCACGATCGGCGGCGCACCTACCAGCGCCCGACTTCAACAGCTCGCAGATCTGCTGGGCAGGGCTGACGCGGAGTGGGTCGTCGAGGTGATGGAAACGTACCGCGACTTCGCGAAATTGAACTTGCGCCGCAGAGCCTTGCAGATTATGGGCTGTACCGGAGAGATCATCGCCCACATCCCTCTACCCTCGAACCTGGCGCTGACCAGCCTCGTGACGCTCCCCCTCGAAAGAGGAAGGTCAGGAGTGAGCGGCGACCGGCACAACAACTGATCCCGATTCGCGGATCGCCAGGCAGCCGCCATCGGGAACGGTGATCAGCCTGATCATCGTTCTCCCGGCGTCAGTGGCCGACGGCCCGGCAGTCGCGCGGCGAACCCGTTCTGCCTCGCTGCCGAGCGCTTCAGGAACGCGTTAACGTACTCATCGCGGAGGCGCGCAAAGGATAACGTCGCTGCGCTCCCCGCACCCCGGGTGAGGACGAGCGCAATGATTCGGTGGTTCATTCACCGCCCCGTGGCCACCGCGATGCTCTACGTCGCAGTGTCAGTTCTCGGGCTCGCGGCCTGGCGGAACGTGCCCATCGAGCTGCTGCCGGACACGGAGTTGCCGCGCCTGTCGGTCGCCGCGTCGTGGCCCGGCGCCTCGCCCGAGATCATGGAGGCATTCGTCACGGCGAAGCTCGAGGCGGCCGTCCAGCAGGTCCGCAGCGTCTCCAAGGTCACCTCGACCTCACAGGATCGGTTTGGCAGCGCCGAGGCCACCCTCGAAGTCCGGTTTGCGCGCAACACCGACATGGACTTCGCCCGCCTGGATCTCTCCGAGCGGCTTGCGGCGCTCGAGCCGGACCTGCCCCCGGGGGTGAGCCCGCCGCGCGTCAGCCCGTACGTACCGGAGGCGTTCCGCCAGCAGAGCCGGCCGTTTCTGAGCTACACGTTTACCGGCCCTCACACCGTCGAGGCCCTGCGGGCCTGGCTCGACGAGAGCATCGCGCCCGCAATCGCGGAGGTCGAGGGGGTGGCCGAGGTCGAGGCGACGGGCGGACGCGCCCGGGAATTAGAAATCGAACTCGATCCGGATCGGATCAACGCCCTGCGCCTCGACCCCACCACGGTGCGCCAGCGGATCGAAGAGCTGGAATACGTGCGCGAAGCCGGCCGAGTGTGGGACGGCCGACTGCTCCGCACGGTCGCGATCCGCCATCACGCCCGGTCCACCGACGACGTCCGCAACGTCGTGCTGATGAGCGGGCGCGGTGGTCTCGTGCGGCTCGAAGACATCGCGACCGTACGCGATACGTACGAGGAGCCGACGAGGTATTACCGCATTGACGGGCGACCCGCGGTTTCCTTCCAGGTGCACCGGGAGCCGCGCACCAACGCCGTGCGCGTGGCGGACCGGGTGAAGGCGACGATCGCGGCGTTGCCGCTTCCACCGGGCACCCGCCTCATCCTGGATGACGACCAGAGCGCCGCCATCCGCGCCCAGCTGTCGAATCTCCGCTATCGCGCCGTCGTCTCCGCCGCGGTGATTTTCCTCGTGTTGTTCGCGTTCCTGCGATCGTTCCCCGGCGCGATCGTGGTGTTCGCCACGATCGGCTTTTCCATCCTGATCGCGCTCAATCTCATGTACGTCGCCGGCTTCACGCTCAACGTACTCACGTTGATGGGCCTGGCCATGGGGTTCGGGCTGACCGTAGACAACGCGATCGTGGTGCTGGAGAACATCTACAGGCGACGGCCCGCGGCAGGAAAGGCAGAGGAGGCAGGAAAGGCGGACACGGCGGTGGCAGAAGCGGCGGAGACCGGCGCGCGGGAGGTTGTGCTTCCCGTGCTCGCAGCCACCCTCACGACGCTCGTCGCGCTCATCCCGTTCGTCTATTTGCAGGGCGAGCTTCAGATCTATTACCTGCCGCTGGCGATCGTTGTCGGTCTGACGCTGCTCGCCAGCGTGATTGTTGCGTTCACGTTCATTCCGGCTCTGGCAGCCCAGCTGCTCACTCCGGCCCCTGCCATCGCCACCCCTACCCGTTCTGCCCGTTCTGCGTTTGCTGCCCTTCCTGCCCTTTCGTCGCGGACCTACTCCCGCCTCCTCCACTTCACCTTGCGTCATCCCTGGCTCACCGTGGCCGCGGCGGCGGCGTTGCTGGCCGCGTCGTACCGCGTGTTCGACCGGAACGTGGCGCGGGGGGTGGTGTGGCGGTCCTGGTGGGCGGATCGCTCGTACATTGACATCAACATCGCGTTGCCGCGCGGCGAGGAGCTGGAGCGCACCGACGAGCTGACCCGGTTCTTCGAGGAGAAACTCCGGGAGTTGCCTGAAATCGCGCGGTTTGTGACGCGCGTCGAGCCGCAGAGCGCGCGCATTCAGATCACCTTCCCCGACTCGCTGGAGCGGACGGCGGTCCCCGTGGTCATCAAGGAGCAGATGGTGGCCTACAGCTACCTCTTCGCCGGCGCCGATGTGCGGGTGTACGGCTTCGGTCCGTCGTTCTACGGCGGGGGGGGAGGCGCTCCCAACTACGCCATCCACATCCTGGGTTACAACTTCGAGAAAGTGCGCGCGATCGCCGAGGATCTGGCACGGCGCCTGAGGGGCTTCTCGCGCATCCGCGACGTGGACATCAATTCCCAGGGGTGGTACACGCGGGACAAGGTGACCGAGTTTGTGCTCGCGCTCGACCGGCGGCGGCTGGGGCTGCACGACCTCACGGCCCAGGACGTGGTACGCCAGGTGGCGGCGGCGGTCCGCGGCCGCTACGGCCGCGATCGAGTGCGGGTGGCGGGGGAAGAGCTGCAGTACACCGTGAAGCTTGCGGGGCACGATCGGTTGGACCTGCACGGGTTGGCCGAGACCCTGCTCCTCGCTCCTGGCGGCGAAGGCGTGCGCCTGGGGAACGTGGCCACAGTGAGCCAGCGCGAGGTCATGAGCAACATCGTGCGGGAGGACCAGCAGTACCGGCGGATCGTGGCGTACGAGTTCCGCGGGCCACCGCGGCTCGGCGATCGCGTGCGGGACGCCGTCATTGCGAGCACGGCCCTGCCCACGGGCTACACCATTCAGCCGCGGCAGGACTGGGGCTGGGCGCGCGCGGAGCGACAGCAGGTGTACGGCGTGCTCGCCGTCTCGCTGGCGCTGGTCTTCATGGTCACGGCCGCGCTGTTCGAATCGCTGCGGCAGCCGTTGTGCATCTTGCTCGCGGTGCCCATGGCGCTGATCGGGGTCTTCGCGATCTTCTCCGCAGCGGAGGCCAGCTTCACGCGCGAGGCGTACATCGGCGTGATCATGATGGGGGGGATCGTCGTGAACAACGCGATTCTCCTCGTGGATCACGTGAACCGGTTGCGGCGCGCGGAGGGGAAGCCGCTGCACGACGCGCTGGTGCGCGCCACGCTCGATCGTGTACGGCCGATTCTCATGACCAGTTCGACAACAGTGTTCGGTTTGCTCCCACTGGTGCTGTTTGCCCAAGACGCCGATGCCAACATCTGGAACGCGCTGGCGTACGCGCTGATCGGGGGGCTCGCCAGCTCGACCGTGCTGGTGCTCACGGTGACCCCGGCGGTGTACTGGTTGTTCGAGCGCGGGCCGGAGCGGCGGCGGCTGGTGGGGACGGGTGCGGACCCGGCCGCGGTTCCCGCATCGCTTCGGCCCCGAAGCCTTCAGAGCGCCGCCGTACGCGCGCGGACCCTGGCGGGCGCGCTGCCCGCCATGCTCCGCACGGCCCTCCGAGCGATCCGACCTCCTCGAGGTTGAGCGGGCGAAGCGGGGTCCGCGAACCCCACCAGCCGGGCGATACCAACCAGCGCGGCTCCACCACGCCAAACCCGGAAGAGCCACGTGAAGTTAAAATCCGGGGTGCAATGCATCGTTACGGGTGCGTGGCCCGCGGCGCGAGGGTCGCCAGCAGCTCCCCGTGCACCACGTCGTAGCGGTTGCCGTCCTCGGGGGAGACCATGACTTCGGCCACCGTGTAGCGGCGGGCCTCGGGAATGACCGGCATGGCCCCAGGATAGAGCCACGGCGCTCGAGGGAACAGGAATCGCACCGGGCCAAGACGGCGACCGAGTTCTCTCGACCGGCATCAATCCATCGCGCGCCAGCCTGACGCGCGCGGCTGGGACGGCTATCCGAGGAGGTCCGCTACCGCGAGCTTCACCATGGGCAGCCGTAACGCCGTCACCGTGTCGCCCCGCCGCAACGTTTGGACGCCGCGGTATCCCTCGGGCGCAGACTCGCGATAGACCTCGAGCGCATCGCCGGGGAGATCGCACAGCCACACTTCGGGAATCCCCGCCCGAGCGTACAGCGGGACCTTGACGTCGCGATCGTAGTCCACGGTGGAGTCCGACACTTCGATCAGGAGCAGGACGTCCGCCGGCGGGGGCAACTCCCTACCGTAGAACTCGAGACGGCGCGTGGCCACCATCAGGTCCGGTTGCGGCTGGGTGTGCCGCTCCAGCGTTACCGGATTCTGCACCATGACGACGCCGGCCTCGCCCACGAGCTTCACCAGCACCTCGGTGAGGTAGTTCACCCGGCCGGCATGCAGCGCGCCGATCGGGCTCATCTCGACCACCTGTCCGTTGATGAGCTCGACCCGGTCGTCCGGGCGCAGTATTCCGCATTGGGCCATCCGGTAGTAGTCGTCCACCGTGAACGGCCCGTCGAGCACTCGAACCGCGGCCATGCACACAATATCCGCTCGGCGAAAAAGCCGGGTCAACGGTAAGGACCCCGCAGGCGCGCGCCGGTACCAGAACAACGCAGTCAACAACGGATTGTTGCGGCATCCCAAACACCTGACGGGGTACGCCGCCGAAAGACGGGCGCCGAGCTTGCCACCGAAGCCCGTGCCATTCTGAAACCCGCGCTCGTCGCAACCAATTCGCCGTTCCGCTCATCTAACCGAACGAAACCAGCCCACCCCCTCCACCGTAGGGCTGGCAGACACAGCCTCGGTCGGAGCACGTTCCTTATGGGCATCGAGTCACCCATGTCGCGCAGGTGCGGGCCGGCAGCGTTGGCCTTCCTCTTTGTCGCATTCCCCGCGCTCGCGCAGCAGCAGGCGCTCGCCAATGCAATGCGTCCGGAGAGCGCGGCCCCGGCGCCCGCGATGGCGGTTCGCGCCCGGCCGGCACCGCCCGATGTGGACGGCAGGCTGGACGACGAGGCCTGGCGGGCGGCCCCCGTCATCAACGAGTTCACCCAGCGGGACCCCCACGAGGGCCAGCCGGGATCGGAACGCACCGAGGCGCGGGTCATCGCGGCCACCCATCGGGATCTCGAGCAGCTGGTCGCGCGCGGCGCCTTTCGGGAGGACCTGTACTATCGCCTGCGCGTGGTGGAGATCGTGGTGCCGCCGCTGCGC
>CAZVKD010000129.1:0-8671 GCA_964627675.1 uncultured Gemmatimonadaceae bacterium | reverse complement strand
TCTTGCGCGGCATCTGCGTGGCGATCTGGACGCGTGTCCGCCGTTTGTGTGGGGGGAGGGGAGGGTACTGGTGTGTTCGTCCTGGTGACGTACGAAGTGGCGACGACCACGAGGGAAGGTCGGAAGCGTTTGAGGAATGTGGCCAAGCCCCGGGTCAGCTTTGGCCAGCGGGTCCAGAACTCCGTATTCGAGTGCCAGATTGATCCGACGCAGTGGCCTCGACTCCGGTTGCGCCTGCTCGACCTGCTCAAGCCCGAAGAGGACAGTCTGCGGTTCTATTTCCTGGGCAGCAACTGGCAGCACCGGGTTGAGCACCATGGAGCCAAGCCGAGCATTGACATGGAGGACACGTTGATTGCCTGAGAGATTTGGCCTGGCCGCGAACCAGAGATGGTCGGCACTTCGGGAATGGGTTCGCGCAAACCAGTAACACGATCCTTGACATCAAGGACTAGCGTGCGACCCAGTGCCATGCACAGTGGTGCGATCGCCAGCCGCGTGGGGCGTTCGCGACAGTAGCAACGGAACTCGCCATCGTGCAAGGACGTGAACGTTGGCTGTCGCCCGCACGCGCGCGGGCGTGGATTGAAACAGGCCGTAGCTCACATCCGCACCGCGTACTGGACTTTCACGAGCAACTGACTGGAATCGAACGCCAGCCGATCGCCCACATCCCGCGCGTTGTGGTTGTACACCACGAACAGATCTCCCAGCGGATGAAACGTCCACCGTAGCCGCGTATTGCCCCCGAGGAGACCCGACTCATTGTCGTACTGCACGAAGCTGTTGAGCTGGAGATCGGGCGAGAAGTACACGCTCACCCGCCCTCGCACGATGCCCTGGGTGAACGAGCCCGCCGAGACGTCACCGTCGTTCCGCTCACCCTGGATTTCGAACGTCGCCGACGCGGACGGCTTGAGCTGGAGCGAGCCCGAGAGCTGGTGCAGCGTTCCGTCATAGAACCGCCCGAACCACCAGGAGAACCGCCCGCTCACTTTGCGCTTGGCAGCGATATCGCCCTCGAGGCGGTAGCGCACCCAGTGATACGACCCCGGCGGAACCGATACCCCGCTGGCGACGTCGAACGGCGCCACGAGGCGCTCGCCCTCGGGCACGATGTTGAACTCGAACCGCTCGCCGCTCTCAAACCGCCAGTTGATGGGCGCGGTGAACACCCGATAGCTCTCCCAGTGGCCGTCAAGATCGAGGACCAGGAACGGCTGCAGCTCATGAAACAGCTGGCGAAACACGCGCCCGCCGGGCCGGAGCGAGTAGTTGACGCCGAGGCTCCAGATCTGGATGCCGCGCCGGGAGACGAACGACAGCGAAGGATCGAAACCCTCACCCACGCGCTTGTACGTGAGCGCGATGTCCCACGTATCGTTGGGGTAGTCAATCTTCCAGCCCAGCGCCGTTTTGTCACCGCTGAGATCGGCGCGGTCGGTCGCCAGCCCCCAGATGCCGACAAGGAAGTTCTTGTCGCCCCACAGCCGGGACGTTTGGTATGTCCAGTCCGTCCCGACCATCCAGCTATCGCCGCGTCCCGCGGGATCGCCCGCGCTCGCGATGAAGCCCACGGACGACTCGCGCAGAACGTTCTGCTTGACCCGCACGGCCCCTAGCGTGGCCGCGGGGACCAGACCGATCTGCTCCCGCGTGCGGACAGCCAGCGCGCCGAAATTGGTGTTGCCGGATCGGCCCGAGAGCTTCGCGCCGGCGTCCAGCGGAACCTCGGCGCCCTGGTAGAGCCCGATCCGCCGACTGAAGAACGGCACGAGGTCGGTGCGGAACTGGCCGGTGAGCCCAATTCCGAAGGCGAAGATATCGGAATTCTCGAGAAAGAACGTGCGCTTCTCGGGGAAGAAGAGCGAAAAGCGCGTGAGGTTGGTGCGGCGGGCATCCACTTCGGTCTCGGCGAAGTCGGTGTTCACTGTGAGCAAGGCGATCGCGTTCGGGCCCAATCGCTGCGTCGCGTCGAGGCTCGGCTCCAGCCGGCCGGAGCGGGTGTCAGCGGGCGAGAGCTTCTCCAGGCCACTTACCAGCGTAGGGCGGACAACGAGACCGATCCCAAGGTGGAACTCCGGTAACCCCACCAGGCGTCCTGCGCGCGCGGGATGGGAGATCTTGGCGTCGCGCCGCGGGCTGGCCCACCGACTAGTCTCCTGCAACCGCTGGAGCCGGCGCTGCACGTTGAAGCCCCACTCCCGCAGTCCCGCGCCGAAAGCGAGGCTCTGAATCGGGATCCGTATCTCGACCGACCAGCCGCTCCCCGTCCGCCCGGCAGCCGCCTCCCACGCCGTGTCCCACTCGCGGGCCTCACCCTCGCCCTGATTCGCCACCAGCGCGTCGTAACGGGCGCCGTTGGCGTTCACGGCAAAGATGTACCCCGAGCGGCCGTCGAGAAACGTGTCGAAGACCAGCTTGACGTGATCTTCGGAGTTCAGGTCGGAGTCGCGCGCCTTGGAGTAGGCCACGATCCCTGAGGGGTCGGGGTCAAAGCACTCCAGCCCGACCAGAATGGCGTCCGGTCCCGCGAGCAGCCGCACCGTGGTGCGGCCCACCGGGGCCCCTCCCTCCAGGGGCTCGATTACCGTCAGATTCTCGATCACCTCGGTCGCCGCCCAGGCCGGCTCGCTCAGCACGCCATCCAGCCGAACCTCGCCATTCCGTGCGCCGGCCCGAAGGACGGGCGCGCCGGCCTGCTGCGCTCGGGACGGGGCGACGATGGCGCACAACATCGCCACCGCGAGCCGCGAGCGCGAGCTCACACACAGTCGGAGCAGGGCGGAGGTCGTCCTCATGCGGAAGCTCCCGTCATGCCTCCTCCTCCGGCGACTGCACGCGCCCGTACGCACCATGGAGCGTTAGATCCTACACAATCTTCAGACCGGCGCCAACCACGGGCGCGCCCAATCCGAGCCCCCGGATCGTGACGCCAGCGGCGGCCGGCCCCAGCGCCCATTCCACGTTGCGCAGCAGTCCGATCACCGCCATGGCCGCCGCACGCTCACCCAGGCGTGTAACCGCCGCGACGTACGACTGGCGCGTGGGAACGCCCATCTGAACGAGTCCCCCGCGAACAAGGAAGAGCGCAATGGCCGTTCCGCCATGCGGCACCAGCGGCAGCGCGAGCAGCGCGAGGCTCGATGGTAGATGAGTGAACACCATGGTCCGGACGAGTCCAATGCGCCGCACCAGCCATGCCGCCACCGGATAGGGCGCGGCATTGAGGACTCGCGCGGCAAAGAAGAACACAACGCCCAGCGTGTCCGCACCCACCCCGAATCGGCGGAAGAACCAATAGCTCACGATCGAGCCCGAGAGGAAGACACCGCCAGGCTGTCCAGCGCAACGACTCCCGCGAGACCCCGCACGCGGCGCCGCGAGTCGGGCGAAAGAACCCGTCGCGGATCCGCGATATGCGCGGCCCCGGTATCGCGTTCTGACGGATGGCGATACATCCGGGCGGACACGACGAGGAGCGCTGCCGGCCAGTGTCCAGCGGCACGCGACGTCGAATGGCATACCGGCCACGCCTCGCAAGAAAGCTCGAAGCCCCGCGGCCAGGGGTCCGAGGGCGCCGGCCACGTCCTGGACCAGCGCGCCGCAAGCCCCTTATCAAGACACGGTCCCCCGGCCATTGATGAGGCAGGTGATCGGGCACGGCTGGCGATCGCTTCGACGACCAGTAGATTTCGGTCCCGGGCTGACAAGCCCGACCCACGCCAGCGTTCGTATCTATTTCAACCGGACGCGCGGCCCTCGGCGCTCGCCGAGCCCGTCCGCCGCGCCGTGCTCTCGATAGACCAGACCCAGACCTACTCGACGACTGGAAAACGATTACGCAGGAGGCCTGCATGATTCTGTTAATCACACTTGCGACTGTTGCCGTCCAGGCCGGCGCGCCCACCACCCACCCGGTAGCCAACACCCCCGCGCCGATGCGCGAATGGAACGTCCCATGGGACAACACCCGCCCCCGAGATCCGTTCGTGGCGCGGGATGGCCGCGTGTGGTTCGTCGGCCAGACGGGAGACTACGTGGGCGTCCTGGACACGCTGAGCGGCGAATTCAAGCGATTCGACCTGGAGCCGGGCACCGGCCCGCACAACCTCGTGGTGGACAACGTCGGAACCGTGTGGTACGCGGGCAATCGCGCCGCCCACATCGGGCGGCTCGACCCCGCGACGGGCAAGATCACCAAATACGCCATGCCGGACCCGGCCGCGCGGGATCCCCACACCCTGCTCCTCGACCGGCACCACGATCGCAACGGCCTCATCTGGTTCACGGTGCAAGGGGGAAACTTCGTGGGCCGGTTCGACACGAAGAGCGGAGCAGTCACGTTACTCAAGAATCCCACGCCGAATGCCCGCCCCTACGGCATCGTCCAGGGTCCGGATGGCGCGTTGTACTACGACCAGTTCAACACCAACAAGATCGGCCGGATTGACCCCGCCAGCATGACGATCAAGGAGTACGCGCTACCGGCCGAAGACGCCCGGCCACGTCGCATCGCCGTTACCGGCGATGGAGTGGTCTGGTACGGCGACTACCGCCGCGGGTATCTGGGCCGCCTGGACCCGCAAACCGGCGCCGTCGAAGAGTGGCCTTCGCCCTCCGGCGCCCAGTCCCGACCCTACGCCGTAGCCTCGAACGGCGAAACCGTCTGGATGTTCGAAACCGGCGTGCAACCCAACAAACTGGTGGGGTTCGACCCCGTGCTCAGGCAGTTCTTCAGCGTGACCGACGTGCCCAGTGGCGGCGGAACCGTGCGACATCATTACTACGATGGTCGCAACCGGACCCTATGGTTCGGGACGGACGCGGGGACGATTGGCCGGGCGGTACTGCCGCCGGCACCGTCGTCGCAGAAGGTGTCGGCGAGATAGACGAACAGGGCGATCGGGGGACGATCAGACGCCCCGGGGCGCGGCGACGGCCGTTGACCGTCCCTCCCGATCGCCTCATTTGGCCCTTTCCAGGTACGCCCCGCTTCGCGGGTCCACCCGGATCTTGTCGCCTTCGCCGAGGAACTCCGGTACCTGAACCATCACGCCGTTGTTGAGCTTGGCGGGCTTGGTGGACGCGGTCTTGGTAGCCCCGCGCATGACGGGCGCGGTCTCGACGATCGTATACTCCCCAACCGCCGGCAGCTGCACCCCGATCGGCCGCCCATCGAGCAACTCCAGCTGGAAATGCATCTCCGGCTCAAGCCACGGCCCGGCGTCGCCCACGGCCTCCTGGTCCAGGAGATACTGCTCGTACGTTTGCGTATCCATCGCGTGGACGCCCGCGTCGTCGCGGTACAACACCTGGCACTCACGAAGGTCCAGGCGAGCTTCCTCGACGAAATCTGTCGCGCTCACGCGCTGGTCGAACGTGTTGCCGGTGATGAGGTTGCGGAGCCGGAGCTGAACGAACGCCCGGAGGTTGCCGGGTGTGCGATGCTGGAAGTCCATCACTCGGCACGGCTGCCCGCCGATCAGCACGATGTGACCGCGTCGGATATCGCTGGCTTTCATTCCGTTAGGGCCTCAGAGTCTGGACCAGTCATACCCCGCCGGGCGGGGCGGAGAATTATAGGCCCCCGGCCCCCGGTCTCAAACTCCTGCCAACACGGGGGCCTTGCAGGCCCGAACGGGTCGGGGCACCTTGTTGCCTCAAGCCACGGAGGTGTTGTATGACTCACCCTCCCACGCGGAATGGCATGCCGGCACCGGCCGGCGCCGAGAAGCGGTCCGGTGCGGACCGGCGCCGCGGTGAGCGGCGGGTCGCTTCCCTGCCCGTATCGCTGGAGCGCCGCAGCGGCAGGGAACGACGGTTTTGGGAGGAGCGACGGCTCGGCCTCCGCCGGCGCTCCATCGAGGGGCCGTCCACCCGTACCCCTGCCAGCGCCCCGACCCAGCGCTCTCCCGACCGAGAACGGCTGCGCGCCAAGCGACTGCTCGAGGAGTTCGTCACCATGTCCGGACCGGCGGATCAGCGTCTGGTCAAGCTGGTTCGGCGACAGTGGCCGTCGTATCCGCTCGGGGCCCGCGCGCTGCTGGCCGAGACCCTCACGCCCCTGCTGGAGCCGCTCGCTGAGGGACAGCCGGTGACGGACGAGCTGCGGCAGTCAGTGGAGAACGCTGTAGCGGATTGGGCGGCCCGGCTCTAGGGGGGCGACCCGCGGCCTGAGCAGGGCAGTCAGCAGCGCTCCGCGCTTGCGGGGTCTTCACAAGCGCAGCTGGCCGTTGCCTTGGCGCCGCTTTCTGGCTCGCCCCGAACGGAACCCGGATTGGACGCCCACAGGCCGATCCCACCACCTGCCGCAATCACCGCAACGCCGAGCGCCATCGCCACGCTTGCCTCACGCGGCCGGGGCCGCGCCGGCAGGCCGGCTGCCCGTTCGACCCGTAACCCCGGCACCGAGTCTATGAGGACCGTCGGCTGGAGCGAGGGATAGCTATCCTGCTGCATAATGACCATCCAGACCCTGTCGTGTACGTCCCTTTTGATGCTTCAGGGCCCTGAAACGTTGCGCGGGGGAGCAAGAGTTCCCACTTTCGGTGCTAACTTCAGCGCCCCGCGAGCATGGAACCAGAACAATCCCCAGGGCCCTCGCGGCCCACCGTGAGTCGGTTCCCGCAGTATCACGAGCAGGCATTCCTGTCCGAGCCGGCAGCCGAGCCCACCCGCCCGCATCGGTCCAGTGGAAGCCCCGCAGCCGAGAAGTACCCCCCCGACCTCGTGCTCATCGTGGCGCAGGATGGCCAAATCCTGTTCGTGAACCGCGCGATGGGAGGCGTAAGTCCGGACGACGTGACCGGGACCAGCCTGTTCGACTGGATATTCCCGGAGCAGCACGCCCTGGTCCGGGAACGATTGCGCCTGGTGTTCGAGACCGGCGAGCCCCAGGGCCACGAACTGGCGGGGTTCTATCCCCACAGCCCGGACTCCTGGTACGAGTGCCGGCTCGCACCCAACCTGCGGGACGGAACGGTGGTCTCGGTCACGATCGTGGCGCGTGACGTTACGCACCATCGCCGCGCCGAGCAGGAGGCGGAACGTCGCTTCCTCGAGCTGACGCGAATGTATGAAGAACGCACGGCGGACCTGGCCCGCGCGCAGCAGGCCCTGGCCGACGCCGAACGTCAGCGGGATTCGGGCCCGGCCCGACAGCTGCGCCTCATGGCCCTGCTCGATGCCTCGGGCGAGGCGGTGTTCGTCTCGGACCCCGACAGCGGCGAGATCCTGGATGTCAACGAGACAGCCTGCCGCTGGCTCCAGAGATCGCGCGAGGAGATCATCGGTCACCCGGGTCACGCCCTCGGCCTCGGCTTCCCCATCCAGCTCACCGAAGACCAGGATTTGGAATTCACCGAGACCCGCGACACGCGGCGGCCGGTGTTCGTCAACGGGGTCCACTACCGGCGCGACGGCACCACGTTCCCCGTGGAGGCGGCGATCGCGCGGCACAACCTGGGGGCCGGCGAGAGCTGCTTCCTGGCGGTGATTCGGGACGTCAAGGACCGCCATCAGACCCTGGTTGCGCTGCGCCAGCGGGAGGCCGCCTATCGCGACCTGTTCCGCCTGTGCTCGGACGCGGTCTATCTCACCACCAGATCCGGCGAGATCGTGGCCGCCAACGACTCGGCCCTCTTCCTCCTGGGCTATACCCGAGACGAGATCCTCGGCATGGACGCTCGCATGCTATTCGCCGGCCCCCGAGACATTCGGCGGTTTCAGACCGCCATGGCGGAGAACGACGGGGTCGCCCGTGACGTGACCGTGGACCTGCGGACCAAGGACGGTGTCATCGTCCCCGGCCTGTTGTCCGCCACCCGGCGTCTTGGCGCCGAGGGCAAGATTCAAGGGTACCAGGTCCTGCTCCGTCGGGGTCCCCGCGCCGCCGGAGCCGAGGAACCCGAGCCGACCCAACCGGCAGGGCGGCCGTGCGTGCTCGTGGCAGACGAGAACGCAGACGCCCTGGCGTATATCGCCGATGTGCTCGAGCGAGCGGGCTTCCGGGCCGTGGCAGCCGAGTCCCACACTCGCGCGCTGGATCAACTGCGACAGCACTCCGGCGAGTTCGCGGCGCTGGTCCTTGGCGCGGCGCCCGGGGAGCGGGGCCTGGAGTATGCGCTCGACGAATTCCGCCACGTCTCACCCACCATGCCGGTGATCGTGAGCAGCTCCGAGGATCGGCTGGCGCTGGCCGATCGGCTGGCCGGGTTCGAGGTGGCGGGCTACATGGAGCACCCACCGCATCCGTTGGCGTTGGTGCAGAAGGTGCGGGACCTGCTGGGTCGCCAAGCGCCGTAGCATGCGCGCCCTCTTGCCGGGCCGGGGGCAGCTCGCTATCTCACCGGCCCATTTGACGCTCGGAGGGTGCCGATGGGGAAGGGCCAGGAATACGTCAAGCGTGTTGCCGAGGCGCTGGACCTGTTCGAGCAGGCCGTGGTGCGTCGTGAGAACAAGAAACCGCTGGTTGACAGTAAGGTGGCCTTGCAGCAAGAAGTCGATCGGGCCCGCACCCAGCTCTTGGAAGTAATCGCCAAGGTCGTGGCGGAAGAGCGACTTCGCGGAAAGTGAAGGGTCCGGAGACGGGCGGCCCCGCGCCGGAGTGCGCGGGACCGCTGCGTCTGTCCGTCGATCCAGCCGCCGGGGTCCGCGGGGCGGCCCAGGA
>CAZVKD010000128.1:7772-8713 GCA_964627675.1 uncultured Gemmatimonadaceae bacterium | reverse complement strand
CCCCACAGGCTCCGCGCGTTATCGGACCTCGGCCTCTCGCTCAAGCGACTGGGCCAACGCAACGCGGCGAAGCATGCGCTCACAGTGGTCATAGAGCGCAGCCAATCCGTTCAGGTTCGGGCACCGGCAATGCTCGAGTTAATGGAGTTGGCGGCGCTCTCGCATGATCGCGTCGCCTTTCAGCGGTGGCGGAGCAGGCTCCTCACGTTACAGGACAGTCTTTCGGCGGAGATGTACACCGATTTCCTACTTAAGGTCGGTACGGGAACCGCCCTGTTCGGCAACCTCAGAAGCGCCCGCGAGTACCTCGGGAGGGCGGTTCGGCACGCCGAGGAATGGAAGCTCAATGACTACCTGTTCCGTGCCGAAACCGCACTCCGAGAGGTCGAGGCCCAGAATCTCCCCGCAGCCGCGGGGCCGAATGACGCGCGAGACCTCAACGGGCCTGAGGTGAGCGCGATCGCGGAAAGAGTGCTCGCCCTCAGGGCGGCGTCGTGGTGATCAGGAACAGGTATTCGAACCCTGTCCGCTGCAATCCGCCCGCGGGCCGGTCATGTCGGCACAGCCGGTGGCGCCCACGGCAACCGAAATCAGGAGCGCGAACAGAGCAACGCGAATGCGACGAGTCATGGCTTCCTCCAGACGGTACCAGGGGAATGAGCAGTCAAGCGTGGCGACGAACTTGCGGCCCCCGACGGCGTCCTGATAGGGCGTTTTTGGGACACGAGGGGGCGTTTTTGGGACATTTGTGCTCGTTCTAGCCGCCGTCCGCCCTGCCATGGTGCAGCGGCTGCAGCATGCCGCCGGCCGGCGATTCGGCTTCCAACCGGTCCGCACCTGGGACGAGGCCGTCTCCGCGGTGCTTCGCCGGCCGGTGGAACTGGCCGTGGCCGACCCCTCCCTCGAAGGACCGCCTCGCCCCACGGGGATCGAGCGCCTGT
>CAZVKD010000128.1:0-7762 GCA_964627675.1 uncultured Gemmatimonadaceae bacterium | reverse complement strand
ACGGCCGGGGTGGTGCCCGGCATCGAGCGCCTGTACGCCCTGTTCCCCTCGATGCCGGTGATTCTCTACGCGACGCTGTCGCCCGAGCTGGCGCCCGTCCTCTTGCAGCTGGGACGCTCGGGGATCCGCCGCGTCCTGGTGGAGCGGCACGACGACTACCCCCAGCGACTGGCGGACGCGCTGGTGAGCGAGGCGGCGCACGCCGTCTCGCGCCGCTTGATTGACGCCATGAGCGATCTCCTGTCGGCCTGCCCGCCCCAGCTGCGATGGGCTATCGAGATCGTCCTGCGGGAACCGGCGGAAGTGCAGTCGGTTCAGGCCCTGGCGGACCGGGCACGGATGGACCGCCGCACCTGCGTGCGGTGGTTCGCCAGGGCAAAACTGCCCCCACCGAGCCAGACCCTCACCGCGCTCCGGGTGGTGTACGCTCATCGCCTGCTCCAGGACCCGGGCTACACGGTGGAGGACGTGGCCGCGCGACTGGGGTATGGACAGACTCGCTCGCTGACCATGAACATGAAGGACGTGCTGGGCGTGACGCCGGGCGAGGCTCGCGTGTCGCTCACACCGGACGAGGTGCTGCATCTCGTGAGAATGCGCTATTTCTCACGGACGCCCGACGCCCTGGCGGAGGCTTCATGACGCGATCGCTGACCATCCTCATCGTAGACGACGAGGCCCCAGTGCGTCGGGCGCTGCAGCGATGGCTGTCGCGCGGCGGGTCTGTGGTGCTCGAGGCCGGCTCCGGGGAAGAGGCGCTCGAGCTGTTGGGCAGCGCGGGGCACGTGGATGCCGTGCTCCTGGACCTCCGGCTGCCCAGCATGTCGGGCCGCACCCTGTACCACTCGATCGCGGCGCGGCGACCCGAGCTTGCCACCCGAACGATCATCATGTCCGGCGATGTGGACCAGCCGGAAGATCGCGAGTGGTTGGAGCTGCACCGGCTCCCGGTGCTGGCCAAGCCGTTCGAGTTGGCCAGCGTTGACGCCATCCTCCGGACGCTCCTGTCGGGCGAGCAGCGTCGCCTGGGATGACGCCCGTGCATGACGCTCCATCCGCCGACGCCCTGACGACCCTTCGGGAGTACCGCAACCTCGCACCCTGGAGCTTGCGGGATCTCGCCACGCTGGCCGCCGCCATGCTGGCCTCTTCGGGCGTGCGCCCCGTCAACGCCGCCGCCCAGCCCCGGCCGAACGAACGCACCATCCGGTTCTACGTCACCCGTGGCCTGGTGTCGCCGCCGGACGGACGCGGCACGGCGGCCACGTACTCCTACCGGCACCTGCTCCAGGTGCTCACGATCAAACTGCGGCAGATGGAAGGGGCCGCGCTGACCACGATCGCCAAGGAGCTGTCCGAGCATACCGGAGACGTTCTCGAGCGGCGCGTGGCCGCCGCGTTGGGCGCGGCGCTCCCCGCGCCCGTACGCCTTCCGTTCCTCGGCGACGATACGGCACCGCGCGGCAGAGCGGGTCGCGCACTCCGTTCGTGGCTTGTGGCGTCGGGCGAGCCCGCGCCAGAGACGTCCACGGCCGGCAAGTGGCATCGGGTCCAGGTAGGACGCGGGGTCGAGTTGCTGGTTCACGAAGATCACCCCCTGGCGCGCGAGGGCTTGGACGGCGAGGCCGTGGCCGAGGCTGTAAGACTCACCGTCGCCCGACTGGTTGCCGAACGCGACACGGCGCCGGGCAGCCACCGCGGCGCGCCGCTGGCCGCTTCCGTGTTCGACCGATAGGATAAAAACCGGCGGGCGCACGGCCGCTCGACGCCCTCAGGACCGCCGCCTGGGCAAATGGAAAACCCCCAACCTTGTCGCCGGCGAAAACCGCCACCAGCCTCAACCGCCTGCCCCGACACGCCACCGTGAGGAATCCATGACCTGGGTCTTCCTGCTGCTCGTCGCCGCGATCGTGGTCTGGGCGATCACCGGGTACAACGGCCTCATCCAGCTCAAGGGCGATACGCTGAATGCGTGGAAGCAGATAGACGTCCAACTCAAGCGGCGGCACGACCTGATCCCCAACCTGGTGAACGCCGTGCGCGGGGCGATGGACTTCGAGCGCGAGACGCTGGAGGCCGTCATTCAGGCCAGGAACCAGGCCGTGAAGATGCAAACCGATGCGCTGCCGACCGGAGGGGTCAAGCAGCTCGCCGCCGCCGAAGCGCAGCTCTCGGCGGCGCTCTCGCGCCTGAACGTGGTCGTCGAGCGGTACCCCGAGCTCAAGGCAACCGGCAACATCGGTCAGCTCCAGGAAGAGCTGACCTCCACCGAGAATCGCGTGGCGTTCGCCCGCCAGTTGTATAACGACACCGCCACCGCCTACAACGTGCGCCAGGCCCAGTTCCCGTGGAACCTTCTGGCGGGCCTGGCCAAGGCCGAGCCCGTGGAGTTGTGGGAGATCACCGACGAGGCCGAGCGGGCCGTGCCGCGGGTTGACCTGTCGAAGAAGCCCGCGGGGTGAGCGAAGCCAGCCTCTTCGTCCAGCAGCGCCGCAATCGCCGGCGGTCAGCGTTGCTGGTGGTTGGATTCCTGCTGTTTTTCGCGTGGATCGGTTTCGGCGGCGACTACGCCTATTGGCTCATGACCGCCGAGGCCCGGCCCGGCGACTACCGGCACACGTTCCCATGGTTCGGCATCGTTGCGACCGCCGCGGCCGCCGGCATGGCCTGGTACGGCTGGCGCAACGGCCCGAAACAGGTGTTGTGGGCCACCGGGGCATGGGAACTCGTGCAGCCCAAGCGACCGGAGGAGCAGACGCTGCTCAACGTGGTGGAAGAGATGGCCATCGCGTCGGGATTGCCGCGTCCCACGGTGTGGATCGTGCCCGATCCGGATCCGAATGCCTTTGCCACCGGCACGGACGAACGGCGCGCCCACGTCGCCGTGACCGAGGGGCTGCTGCCGTTGCTCAACCGCGAGGAGTTGCAGGGCGTGATCGCCCACGAGATGGCGCACATCCGAAATCACGACGTCAAGCTGATGACGCTGCTCGCCGCATTGGTTGGCGTCATCGCGCTCATCTCCGAAGGCGTCATGCGCACCGGGCGGCACGGCCGCCTCGGCGGGCGATCCGCCCGCGGCAGGGAGAAGGACGGCCTCGGCGCGCTGATACTGGCCCTCTGGCTTGTCAGTCTCATCCTCGCGCCGCTCGTCTCCCGCCTCCTCGCGCTCGCCGTCAGTCGCAAGCGCGAGTACCTGGCCGACGCCTCCGCCGCGCAGTTCACCCGCAACCCGGCTGGGCTCGCCGCCGCCCTGCGCAAGATCGAGGATGCCGCTCAGCCCACCAAGGCGATCAAGCGTGGCACGGCACACCTCTGCATCGCAGACCCATTGGGCCGACGCTCATCCGCGAAGGAAGGCCTGCTCGCGGACCTCGTGGGAACCCACCCGCCGATGGCCGCCCGCATCGCCCGGCTCAAGGCCATGGCCTATCAGCTCGAGAAGACCGGGACCATGGCCGAAACGGGCTGAGGGACACCTGGCGCCGCTCTGGCCGCTCTGCCGCCCCGGCCGCCCCGTCCGTAGGTTACCTGGCGATGCTCGATCTTCCCTCGCTGCCCGTGGGCGCGCGGCTCCAGGAAGCGCTCCTCGTCACTGACGTGACCTCCCGGACCACCGATTCCGGCGATCCCTACACCATCCTCACGCTCAGCAACAGCACGGGTGAGATCTCGACCGCCCCATTTTGGCTGGAACAGCAGGACCAGGTGGCCGGCATTCGCCGAGGACATGTGGTACAGGTGATCGGTGACGTGGTGCAGTACCGGGAGCGCCGCCAGCTCAAGGTCGTCTCGCTCCGCCTGCTCCCTGAAGGGGCGGCAGACGTGCGCAGCCTGCTGCCTTCCGTGGGACCCGTGGACCGCTACTGGGCGGCGCTTGACCGCCGGCGGCGTGAGATCCGCAAGCCGCGACTCGCCCGGGTGGTGGATCTCTTCTACCGGGACGACGAGTTCCGGGAGCGCTACGGCGAGTGCCCCGCGTCCGTCCGCGGCCATCACGCCAAGCTCGGCGGCCTGCTCAAGCATACGGTGGAAGTGGCGGCCATCGCGCGCACCATCGGGCGGGCGTGCGGGGCCGACCTCGATCTCGTGATCGCCGGGGCCCTGCTGCACGATATCGGTAAGCTGGAGAGCTATTCGTGGGATGCCGCTCTCGATTACACGGAGCGCGGGTCCCTGCTCGGGCACGTTGTCTTGGGGGCGCTCATGTTGGACCGCCGGCTTCGAGCCGAGCCCGAGCCGCCCTGCACCGACCTGGAGCGCGATCTCCTGCTGCACCTGGTTCTGGCGCACCACGGGCGGCTGGAATTCGGCAGTCCCGTTCCACCGATGACGCTCGAGGCGGAGGTGCTCCATTGGGCCGACAACGCCAGCGCCAAGACGGCGAGCGTGGCCGACGCGCTGCGAGACCTGCGCGAGTTCGCCGGCAGGCCGGTGTCGGGGCCGATCGCCTCCCTCGAGCGCCGGCGGCTCTATCGTGGCGCGAGCGACTGGGGCCTCGAGGAGTCCCCCTCAGAGGCGGGCCCGTCTGGCCGCGAGCTCGATCCGGAGGAGCGCGGCTGACAACGCTCGCGTCAGTTGGCG
This sequence comes from uncultured Gemmatimonadaceae bacterium, assembly GCA_964627675.1. Taxonomy (GTDB): domain Bacteria; phylum Gemmatimonadota; class Gemmatimonadetes; order Gemmatimonadales; family GWC2-71-9; genus JACQHC01. The sequence goes on along the minus strand of CAZVKD010000128.1, from coordinate 3,178 downwards.
CTCCCGCTCCCCTGGCGCCACCCGATCCAAGAGACGAACGGCGCACCGGGCGGCCTCGATGGCGGCGTCGAGGTCCTCACGAGCGAGGGCCCGCCACTCAGAGTCGGACGGCGGGAGTGCGATCCTGGGGCTCACACCCGCAAGTGTAACGGGCCGAGGGTTCGGGTCACGTACCTTATCCTCCGCGACATGGTGCGAATTGATGGCGCACAGGTGGCTCCCCCATACCGCCGACCTGAAGGTCGAGATAACGGCCGACAGCCTGCCGGGCGTGCTGGCGGAGGCTGCGGCGGTCGTACGGGAGCTGCTGGCGGGCTCGAGCCAGGTCAGGCCCAGGGAGTCCCGCAACCTGGCCGTCTCCGGCGGGGAAGGCGGCGAGTCCGAACTCCTGTTGGCGTTGCTGCGCTCCTTGCTCGAACTGTACGACAGGGACCGGTTCGTGCCCGCAGTGCTCGAGGTCCGAGAAATCGCCTCGCAGGGAGCCGGCCTCGCACTATCAGGTTCCGTCCGGGGCGAGCCGTTCGACCCTGCCCGCCACGAGGCCCAGCCGGAAGTGAAGGCCGTCACGCGGCATGAACTGAGCGTGAGACCGCTCGGCAAGCAGTGGGTGGCGGAGGTGGTGTTCGACGTCTGAGCGCCGCCGGCGCGCCACCGCCTCGGTTTCTCCGACTCGCGCGGGCCATCGCCAGCCTCGTCGCACCGCTGGTAGATTGCTCCTCATGCAGTCGTCCACCATTGCCGTCGAGCGTATTGACGCCTTCCGCTGGCGCGTGCCGCGCGCCGGCGGCATGCGCACCGAGGGCCTGATCTTCGCCGACGCCGAACTGATGCACGATCTCGAGGGCGATCAGTGTATCCAGCAGGTGGTGAATGTGGCGCACCTGCCGGGAATCGTGGGGCCTTCGATCGCCATGCCGGACATCCACTGGGGGTACGGTTTCCCGATCGGCGGGGTGGCCGCGTTCGACGAACACGATGGGGTGGTGTCCCCGGGCGGCGTTGGCTATGACATCAACTGCGGCGTCCGGCTGCTCCGCACCCCCCTCACCGTGGAAGACGTCCGCCCGCGCCTCAAGCGGCTCGCCGACACGCTCTTCACGCAGATCCCTTCGGGCGTGGGAGCCTCGCGCTCGGACGTGCGGTTGTCACCGGCGGAGCTGGAGCGTGTGCTCCGCACCGGGGCCGAATGGGCCGTGAAGAACGGTTACGGAACCCCGCGGGACCTCGACTGCATCGAAGCGGGCGGCAGGCTGGAGGGCGAGCCTGACGCCGTGAGCGCCCGGGCCAAACAGCGCGGGCGGAATCAACTGGGCACGGTCGGAAGCGGCAATCATTTTGTCGAAGTCGGACACGTCGCGGCAGTGTTCGACGAAACGGTGGCCACCCGGCTGGGGCTTACGGTTGGTACGGTCACCGTGTTCATCCACTCCGGCTCCCGTGGTCTGGGCTACCAGGTGTGTGACGATTACCTCGACACCATGGTCAGGGCCGCGGCGAAGTACGGCATCGACCTGCCGGACAAGCAGCTCTGTTGCGCGCCGCTCACCAGTCCGGAGGCGCGCTCGTACCTCGGCGCCATGAACGCGGCGGCCAACTTCGCCTTCGCCAACCGCCAGCTCATGGCCCACTACGTTCGGCGGTCGCTGGCGGCGGTATTCTCCGAGTCGGTGGCGTCGGACACGGACCTGGTCTACGACGTGGCGCACAACATCGCCAAGTTCGAGACGCACGACGTCGGCGGCCAGCGGCGGCGGTTGTGCGTGCACCGCAAGGGCGCCACCAGGGCGTTTCCCCCGGGACATCCCGAGCTGGGCGACCGGTTCCGCGACATCGGGCAGCCCGTCCTCATCCCCGGTGACATGGGCCGCTACTCATTCGTGCTGGTGGGAACCCCGGGCGCGTTCAGCCAGACCTTCGGGTCCACCTGTCACGGCGCCGGCCGGCGGATGAGCCGCCATCAGGCCAAGAAGCTGGCCCGGCCGCGCGACGTGCCGAGGGAACTCGAGGAGCGGGGCATCTACGTGCGCGGGGCGACGCGGGCGACCGTGGACGAGGAGATCCCCGAGGCCTACAAGGACGTGGCAAGAGTGGTCGAAGTGGTGCACGCGGCCGGGATCGGCCGAAAGGTGGCTCGCCTGGAACCGCTGGCGGTGGTGAAGGGCTAGGCCAGGCCTGCCACTTGAGAACCTCCGTCCCAGCGGCGAGAATCACCGCCGTGCCATCCCGTCTCCGCTCGCTGTGACCACCCGGCCACCCGCCGGTCCGGCTCCGCGCGGGCGATATCTCGCGACCCTCGCGCTCACTGCGCTGGGCGTGGTGTACGGCGACATCGGCACCAGCCCGTTGTACGCCCTGCGCGAATGCTTCAGGGGATCCCATCCCGTCGAGTTGACGCCGGCCAACGTGCTCGGCGTCCTGTCGTTGATCTTCTGGTCCCTCATCATCGTCATCTCGCTCAAGTATCTGGTGTTCGTGATGCGCGCCGACAACCGGGGCGAGGGAGGGATCATGGCGCTGCTCGCCCTCATCCTGCCACGCCGATCCGGCTCGCCGTCGAACCAGCGCTGGCTGCTGCTCGCCGTCGGGCTCTTCGGCGCCGCGCTGCTCTACGGCGACAGCATGATCACGCCCGCCATTTCGGTGTTGTCCGCCGTCGAAGGACTCGAGGTTGCCACGCCCGTGTTCGTCCCCTGGGTCGTTCCCATCACCATCGTCATTCTGGTGGCGCTGTTCATGTTCCAGCAGCGTGGGACCGCGGGCGTGGGTGCGGTGTTCGGGCCGGTGATGCTGCTGTGGTTCGGGCTCCTGGCGGCGCTGGGCATCGGTCACATCGTGCAAGCCCCGGAAGTGCTCGCGGCGGTAAGCCCCGCGCACGCGGTGTCCTTCTTCGCCCGCAATCAGTGGACCGGGTTCCTGGTGCTCGGGGCGGTGTTCCTCGCCGTGACCGGCGGCGAGGCCCTCTACGCGGACATGGGGCACTTCGGCCCCCGGCCCATTCGCCTGGCGTGGTTTACCACGGTGATTCCCGCCCTGGTGCTCAACTACTTCGGGCAGGGAGCCCTGTTGCTGGAGCACCCGGACGCCGCCGTTGCCCCCTTCTACCGGCTGGTGCCTGGCTGGGCCCTTTACCCCGTCATCGTCATCGCCACGGCGGCCACGATCATCGCCTCGCAGGCCG
>CAZVKD010000127.1:3793-8737 GCA_964627675.1 uncultured Gemmatimonadaceae bacterium | reverse complement strand
TCCAGGCTGGCCGTAGCTGAATCCTCTCGACGTAGCAGAAGGCATCCGGCGGATCGCGTTCCGATGCACTTCCGCGAACTGGAGTTGCCCCGGTTTGGTGGACGGGCCACGGCTTGGGATTCAAGCCGCATGTGAGGTCGCGTGTTCGAAGGTGATCGGCGGCCGCTGACCAGCCATCGCGTTGTCATAGGCATCGCCCACGGTGCCGGGCGAGGGGCGCACGCCCATCTCCTGGCAGCGTTGGCCGAAGGCGAGCGCCGTGTACTGGCAGCCGTGGCCGGAGTGATGGATGACGCCCTGAGGTCGGCGCTGGGTGGTAGCCAGGCTCAGGGCATCGAGCACGAGCTGGCGTCTTCAGGTGCGTGGCCATGGCCCAGCCGACGACGCGGCGACTGAAGGCATCGAGCACCACCGCCAGGTACAGGAAGCCCGCCCACGTTGGCACATACGTGATGTCGGCCGCCCAGAGCTGGTGCGGGGCCGTGGCGGTGAAGTCGCGCTGAACGAGGTCCGGCGCGGCGTGGCCATCGGGGGCCCGCCGCGTGGTGCGCACGCCCCGCCGCCGGCTCACACCCACGAGGCCCGCGCTCCGCATCAGCCGGGCCACCCGCTTGCGGCCGACCCGCTGCCCCGCCTCGCGGAGATCCTCGAGGATGCGGGGCGCCCCGTAGGTCCCGTCCGAGCGCGTGTGGCTCGCCTCGATCTGCGGCAAGAGCACGGCATCCTGCTGCGCCCGCGCCGACGGACCGCGGCGCCGCCACGCGTGGTAGCCGCTCCGGGAGACGCCCAGCACGCGACACAGGGTCGCGATCGGGTAGGTCACCTGGTTCGCCGTCACGAAGCCGAAGAGTCTGGCAGCGTGGCGGTCTCCCGCGCGAACCAGGCCGCGGCCTTGGCGAGGATCTCCCGTTCGAGTTTCAACTGGCGATTCTCGCGCCGCAGCTTCGTCAGCTCCTGCCGCTCGGCCGTCGTCAACTCGCTCGGGCGCTCGCCACGATCCGTGGCGTCCTGCCCCACCCAGTTCCGGATCGTCTGCACCGACGGCTCGAACTCCTTGGCCAGCTCTTCCGGGGTCCGGCCGGCACGGACCAGGGCGACCAACTGCTCACGAAACTCCGGCGGGTACGGCCTCCGTGTCCGGGGCATCGAGGACTCCTTCCACCCCAAGGGTGAAGTGTCCACGAAACCGGGTCAACTCCAACGCTCGGGCATGTCCACCCGGCGGAGCGCGAAGCGGCCCACTACCGTCGTCAGGAAGCCCCAGCAGCCCTGGCGACACCCACTGACGGGCTCTCCGGAAAACCCGGGCCGGTTCACGGGAAGAGCTTGCCCGCGTCTCCCTCGGCCAACTGGGCGAGGGGTACGACCGTCACGCGCTCGTGCAGAGTGTACCGTGTGTCCCCCGGATAGAGAACGACCAGGTGGTCCAGCGCCAGATCCTCGAGTGCGACGCGCATGGATGGCGTGAGCCGCGGAGCGTCCTGGAACTTGGCTTCGACGCCGAACCGCCGCCTGCCGCTGAATAGGAGCAAGTCCAGCTCGGCACCGGTGTGCGTGGCCCAGAAGTAGGCGCCGTCGGGGCGAACCACCTTCAGCACCTCCTCGATGGCGAACCCCTCCCACGACGCCCCCGCCTTCGGGTGCGACAGCAGGTCCCGGTCGCTCCTCAGTCCCAGCAGTGCGTGTAGCAGACCGGAATCGCGCAGGTACACCTTGGGCGACTTGACCTGTCGTTTCTTCAGGTTCTCGTGCCAGGGTCGGAGCTGGCGGACCATGTAGAGCCCGGTGAGAAGATCCAGATAGCGGCGCGCCGTGGGTTCCGCCACCCCCAGCGAGCGCGCCGCCTCGGCCGCGTTCCACACCCCCCCATGGTAGTGAGCCAGCATCGTCCAGAAGCGGAGCAGCGTCTCGGCCGGGATCGTGATGCCCAGCTGCGGGAGATCGCGTTCCAGGAACGTCCGCACGAACTGCTGCCGCCAGACGAAGCTCGCCGCCTCCGAGCGAGCGAGCCACGCGGGCGGGAAGCCACCGCGCCGCCAGAGCCGCCGCAGCGCCCCCGCCCCCAACTCCTCCAGGCCGAAGCCCGTGAGGACAATGGTCTCGATTCGGCCCGCCAGCGTCTCCGATGATTGGCGCAGCAAGTCGGGACTGGCGCTGCCAAGGATCAAGAACCGCGCGCGCACCGGGCGGCGGTCGGCCAGCACGCGAAGGACCGGAAAGAGATCCGGCCGCCGCTGGACCTCGTCAATGACGACCACGCCCTTGAGCGGGGCGAGCGCCGTCATCGGCTCCGCGAGCCGGGCGAGGCTCCGGGGATCCTCGAGGTCGAAGTAGGCCGGCGCGCCCGGCGGTAGGATCGCGCGGGCGAGGGTGGTCTTCCCCGCCTGCCGCGGTCCGACGAGCGCGGTCACGCGGCTGCGTTTCAGCGAGGCTCGGACCTCGGCCAGCCACCGGGGGCGCGCAATCATGGCCGTGTAATGTACCATGAAAATCGAATATTGCAAGTTCGCTTTTCATGGTACCAGCGCGCTCGCGGCCTCGCGTCAAGCGGCGCCCCCGACCACCCTCTCGATCTCCCGCAGCCTGGCGGTCTCGCTGCGCTTCTTCGCCACCATCTCCCGGAGCCGCTTCTCGGTGAAGTGGGCCCGGACCCGGGCGTTGGCTGAATGCTCCCGCAGCGCGGCCAGGACGCCCTCGGGCAGCTCGAGCACCTTGAGCACCCGGGCGAGCCGGGAGTGGTCCTCCCCGGTGGCCCTGGCGAGGGCCCGGACGCTGCGGTAGCCGTTCTCCCGCATCAGCCGCCGATACCGCTCGGCGCGCTCCCAGGCCGGCTGGGCGCTCATGAGGTTCTGGTAGGCCCGCCACTCGCGAGCGTGCATCGGCCGGCCACCGTCCGCGCCCTGGGGCGCGTCGCCGATGATCAGGGCCCGGCGGCGGTTGCGGTAGACTGCGGATTAGTTGTCGATTAGAATCATGGCCGGAGGACGGTCGCCGGCCTCCTCCAGGTCGGGGTTCCAGGCCAGCTGGTTCGGCCCCAGCGAGGTGTGGCGGCGGAGGCCGGGTATGGCAAGGGACCCTCGGAGGTCCGTAGCTCAATTGGTAGAGCACCGGTCTCCAAAACCGGGGGTTGCAGGTTCGATTCCTGCCGGGCCTGTCGGTGCAGTCGCGTGGCGGTATCGTCTAGAGGCCCAGGACATAGCCCTCTCAAGGCTAAGACACGGGTTCGAATCCCGTTACCGCTACTCCCCCCAGGCCCCATCGTCCAGCGGCCAGGACGCCACCCTTTCAAGGTGGAGACAGGGGTTCGATTCCCCTTGGGGCTACTGATGAGCGCTGATGGGTGATGGGCGAACATCACCATCACTTCTTCAGCCCCACTCCCAGCCCCAGCACCACCGGCAGGTACCCCAGCGTCGCCAAGAACAGCCGCCGCGCCGTGGCGCGGCTCGGCGTGCGTACCCACCCCAGGTTCACCACCAGTAGGGCGAGGCCGGCCGTCGCGGCGACGGCCAGGTGCAGGGGGCGTGTCACTTCCAGCGCGGCGGGCAGCAGACCGGCGCCCAGGAGGAGCAGGGTCCACGCGGCCGCCTTGAGGGCCGTCGCGCGGCCCATCGGGTCGTCATGGCCCGGCATCACGAGGCCGCCGGCGCGGTAGTCGTCGCGGTACAGCCACGCGAGGGCGAGAGTGTGCGGCACCTGCCAGAGGTAGAGCAGCAGGAACAGCGTCCATGCGCCGGGGTCGGTGGTGCCCGTCGCCGCCGTCCACCCGCCGACGATCGGCAGGGCTCCGGGCACGCACCCGACCAGTGTGTTCCACGTCGTCTGCCGCTTCAGCGGCGTGTAGGCGAGGACGTAGCTGCAAAGGGTCAGCGCGGCGAGCATCGCCGTGAGCAGGTTCGTCCAGACGGCCAGCAGCGCCACGCCGAGCGTGCCGATGCCGAGGGCGAACAGAAGAGCGGCGGTGGGGGAAAGACGTCCAGCGGCGAGCGGGCGGTGTTTCGTGCGCGGCATGCGGGCGTCGGTCGCCCGCTCCCACCACTGGTTCAACGCGTTCGTGCCCCCGGCAACGAGGGCCGTGCCGGCGAGGAGTCCCGCAAGCTGGGCCCAGTCGAGCACGCCGTCGCTGCCGAGCGCGTAGCCCGCGGCCGCCGTCAGCAGCACCATGCCGGTGATGCCGGGCTTGGTGAGCGCGAGGTAGTCGGACAGGGGGCCGGGGGCTCGGGGCTGGGAGCCGTGGCGCGCATCCCTGAGTCCGGGCTCCATCGTCCCCGTCCCCCGGCTCACTCTCCGGCCCTCCCGCCCTCCCGCTCTCCCGCCACCAGTCGCACGACCGCCTCGGCATGGCCGGGCGCGACCCAGCGCAGCACACCCTCCCGGTCCACCACATGAATGGACGCCGCATGGGTGATCTCTCCGGTCTGCGGGTTGCGCGCGCGCGGGATCTCCCAGGCATTGAGCACGCGCTCGACGTCGCCGGGGGCACCGGAGAGGACGTGCGCGTCCGGACCCAGTGCCCACGCGGCGGCGAGCGCTGGCAGGCGGGCGGGGGTGTCGCGCAGCGGGTCGAGCGTGACGAGCACGAGCGCCGCGTGGAGGCGCCGCTGCGCATCGGTCGCCTCCTTCACGATAACCGGGCAGACGGTCGTGCAGTGCGCGTACACGAACGCCACCAGCAGCGGCCGGCCGCGGAACCGCTCCAGCGTGATCGTGTCGCCGCGCTGGTCCACGAGGCCGAGCGGCGCGGCCGGACGGTTGACCGGGGGGACGTCCTCGCCGATGGCGAGACCGCCGCGGTCCGGGTCGAACCGCTCGCCCGCGGTGGCCGTGGCGACGCGCGCGCCCGCGGCCGTGAGGCCGAGGACCACGAGGCACGCGCCGCCCGCGAGGACCACGCGCCCGCTCCAGCTGCGCCCGAGCGCGCGGAGACCCGCCGCCAGGTCCTGC
>CAZVKD010000127.1:376-3783 GCA_964627675.1 uncultured Gemmatimonadaceae bacterium | reverse complement strand
TGGGCGATGAAAAAGGCGTCGAAAACCAGGAGTACGAGCAGCGCCCCCAGCATTCCGATCGGCTCCCCGATGAGGAGGGTCCAGCCGGCGAGGCTGGGGAGCGTGTCCCGGGTGGCCCCGAAGCAGACGAACCGCGTCCGCTCCAGCCAGCCGGGCGAGTCCGCCGGGAGCGGCCACAACGCGAGCGCCCACCACGCGGCGGTGATCGCGAGGATCGCGGCCAGGGCGCCGAGCGGCAGCAGCTCCCGGCGGGTCACGGTCTCACCCCACCTTCCAGACGAAGGAGAGGAGCTTCCAGTTCACGAAGTAGTACACGATGAAGGCGACCAGGAAGACGCCGACCAGGATATACGTCCCCTTCACCTTGTGCGCCTCGGCGTGGGCCGGGGTGTCCGGCTCGCCGGCGTCGGCGCCGTGCGCCTGCTTCGGCAGGTGGAAGACGCCCTGGGGCGCGTTCTTCCCGGACGCGAGGTCCAGCGGCTTGCCGAAGAAGACCGACCACGCGGCGATGAGGATGTAGAGCGTCACCGCCGTGGCGGCGAGGATGCCCCCGATCCCCATGATGGCCAGCAGCAGGTCCACCGCGGGGCTGTACTGGAGGTCGAGCTGGGCGCCGCTGAAGGTGATGTCGTAGTGGCGCCGCGGCACGCCGAAGGTGCCGGCGAACGTCATCGCCATGGTGAACAGGGCCATGCCGATGGCGAAGAGGTACGGCTGGATGCGCGCCAGCGGCCAGAACGCGACCTGCTTCCGGAACACCAGCGGGATCACGTAGTAGGTGACGCCCATGAAGGCGAGCGCGGTCCCGGCCACCACCGTGGCGTGGAAGTGCCCCGGCACGCGCAGCGTGTTGTGCGCGATGATGTTGATCTGCTCGGTGCCGAACGTGACGCCGGTGATGCCGCCGATGAAGCCGAAGATGACGATCGAGAAGATCATCGCCGAGAAGCCCGGGTCGCCCCACGGGGCCTTGGCGAGCCACTCGAACGTCCCCTTCACGTAGCCGCGCAGCCGCATCCCGGTCTCGATCCCCGCCGGCACGGTGAAGCCGTGGATCATCGACGCCAGCACCGCGAGGTACATGGCGTAGCTGGTGTTCCAGATCTTCCACGCCGGCCCCATCCCCGGGTCCACCAGGAGGTGGTGCGCGGAGGCCATCGAGATGAACAGCACGTAGAGGAAGAACGCCGAGCGGCTGACCTTCTCGTTCACGACCACGGCACCGACCGTGAGGCCGCCGAGCAGGTACCAGACCGAGACCATCGCGGCGACGTTGATCTGCTGGGACGAGTGGCCGAGCCCCCACCAGACCATCCGGTACACCTGGGCGTCGAGCGACGGGATGACGCCGAGCGACCAGAGCCAGGTCGGGATGTAGATGATCGCGCCGTGGAGCAGGGTGATGACGGCGATGACCGCGGCGGCCGTGGCGCCGTACGTCACCAGCGGGACCGAGCCCTCGTACGTCCTCTCGCGCTTCGCGACCACGAGGTTCGCGAAGAAGAGCGCGACGGTGATGAGCGCGCCGACCGCGAAGAGAATGACGCCGAGGTAGTAGAGCGGGTCGGCTCGGAGCGGCGGGTAGCTCGTGAAGAGGACGTCCGCCCGCCCCGTCCACATCATCGCCTCGACCAGCAGGGCGCCGGCGATCATGAGGCCGAAGGCGGCCCACGACGTCTTCGGGGCCGCGGGCCGGCTGTTCAGCAGCACGGGCCCGGCGAAGAACAGCACCGCCATCTCGAAGAAGATGATGAAGAAGATGAGCATGCTGACACCGTGGATCGTCAGCAGCCGGTAGTACCACTCGGCGCTCAGCAGGTGCACGGCCTGCCACCGCGTGAGCACCAGCCCGAAGGCGCCGATGACGCCGGCGATCATCGCGACGACGGCCGCGACGGCATGGGCGCGGATCAGGTTCTCCGCGGTCCCGTGGACCTTGAGCCCCGTCGTGGGACAGGTCCGGAACCGGGCGGCCAGCTCGGCGACGGCGGTCATTCGGCACCTCCGGGCGTCCGCGCGCTCGCCGTCTCGGTTGCGGGATCGGTCACGAGGATGCGGCCGAGCATCGTGTGGTGCCCGATGCCGCAGAACTCGTTGCAGACCACGCGGTAGTCACCAGCCTGGTTGGGCACGATGCGCAGGCCGTAGTCGTAGCCGGGGACAACCATGAAGTTGATGTTGAGGGGGTAGAGGTTGAAACCGTGGTTCACGTCGAGCGCGGAGAGGTGCAGCGTGTACTGCTTCCCCTTCTCGAGCTTGAGCGCCGGGTACCACTGCCACATCATGCCGATCATGTAGATGTCGGCGCCGGCGGGGGGCGCGACGAGCGGCATGCCGTTCTCCTCGCCCACCTTGTAAGTGTTGACGAACTCCTGCACCCGCGTCATGTACGCCGTCGGCTCGACCCGGTGCCGGACGCCGGCCGGGTTCTGGCCGCCCTTGAAGTGCCAGAGCGGCATCATGGCGAAGAGCACCAGGCACCACGCGAAGGCGATGGCGACCCAGACCTTCTCCCCGCGGTGCGCCGGCAGCCACCAGACGCCCCGGGGCGGGATGATCCCACTGTGCATCGTCGGCTCCTCAGGGCAGCGGGGCGGGGGTGAGGGAGAGGATCTCCCACATCCCCCAGCCGGTGTAGAACAGGAACATCACGAGCAGACCCAGCGCGAGCAGCAGAAACGGGTTGTCGAGCAGCCGCTGCCCCAGCGGGGGCTTCTCGGCGGCGTGCCCGGTGTCGGGACTCATGCGGTCCTCCGGGAACGGGGTGCGGAACGGGAACGCGGGGCCCCGGCCAGGATCTCGGGAGCCCCGGTGATCTCGGCGATGGTCGTGGTGCGGAAGAACCGCTCGACGGCGTCGGCCGTCTCCTTCCAGGCGTGGTGGGCCGCGCAAGCCGTCCGGTCGGAGCAGGTCGCCCGGCCGAGGAGGCAGCTGCGGTGCTCGATGAGCTGATCGAACGGGCCCACCACCGCGGCCAGCGTGACCCGGGACGGCTCCTGGGCCAGCCGGAAGCCGCCGTGCGGCCCCCGCATCGAGCGCAGGACGCCGGCGCGCACCAGGACGTTCAACGTCTTGGACAGGTAGTTGGCCGGGATGCCGAGGTCCGCGCTGATCCGGTCCACCCGCACCGGACGCCCGGGCTCCGCCGTGTGGGCGAGGTAGAGCACGGCGCGCAGGGCGTATTCGGCGGTCTGGCTGAGCATCAGGCCTCGGTAATTGCTATTCGGATGCTAATATCCTAAATTGACCCGCGCAAGAGGGACCGGCGTCGCGGTCCTCCCGACTCCCGATTCCCGTCGCGGAAGGAGTTTCCCAGCCTGCTCTCCGACACCCTCCGCCGCCCCCTCGCCTGGCTCGATGCCCGCGTGAACCGGCTCTACGGTTGGCGCGGCTACCCGCTCTACCAC
>CAZVKD010000127.1:0-366 GCA_964627675.1 uncultured Gemmatimonadaceae bacterium | reverse complement strand
GTGCTCGCGGCGTCGCTGCTCGGCGTGGTGCTGGTCACGGGCGTGTACCTGCTGCTCTTCTACCGGATCGGCGCGCCGTACGAGTCGGTCCGGCGCATCACGGAGGAGATCCCGCTCGGCAACTTCACGCGCACGCTGCACCGCTACGCGTCGGACGCCGCCATCCTCGCCGTGGTCGCGCACCTGCTGCGCGTCTGGCTCCAGCGCCGCACCTGGGGTCCGCGCGCGATGGCGTGGATCTCCGGGCTGCTCCTCCTGTTCGTCGTGTGGCTGCTCGGGTGGACCGGCTACGTGATGGTCTGGGATACCGTCGCCGAGGTGCTGGCGCGGGAGGGGGCGCGCTGGATGGACGCCCTGCCGCTCTTC
>CAZVKD010000126.1:0-8928 GCA_964627675.1 uncultured Gemmatimonadaceae bacterium | reverse complement strand
CCAGCGTGGAGCGATTCTCCACGCGCGAGGAACAGTTCCCCGAGGCGGGGGAGGACGTCGAGGCGATCGCCGCCCTGTCCAGCGAACAAATGGGCATGACGCTCGACGTGGCGCTGCGCTGGCAGATCGACCCGCAGGCCGCGCCCCAGATCTTCACCGAGATCGGGGGCGAGGCGCAGATCCACGGCGCGGTGCGCAACGCCATCCGCAACGGCGTGCGGGACGGCATGGTGCAGTTCTCCATCAATGACATCGCCCGGCGCAACGCCATCGCGGCCACCATGGAGGCGGAGGTGGACTCCGCGCTGGTGACCCAGCCCCGGGCGGGCGGCGGACCGTTCCGCATCGCCACCGTCACCGCGTTCTTCCTGCGCGACCTGCAACCGCCGCCCCAGGTGGTCCAGGCCATCAACAACAAGATCGCGCAGGAGCAACAGATCCAGACCGAGCGGCACCGGGTGGAGGTGGCCCGGCTCCAGGCCGAGCAACAGCGGCTCCTGAATCAGACGCTCACGCCGGAAGCGCTGATGAAGCAGTACCTGGAGGTGCTGCACGACATGCGGCAGTCGAACAACACGATCATCATGGTCCCGACGGAGGGAGGGACGCCGATCCTGAACCTCGGCGACCTGCGGAGGAATCTCAGACCGCAGTGAGCACCGAAGGATGAGGCAGCAAACGGGGCGCGGGGGCGCCAGGAGCGAGGCGGGGCGTCCTTGCCCCGCGCGCCTCAGCCCCCCAACGCCTCCGCCACGGCCCGCCGCTGCGCCGGCGTAAGGCCGGCGATCTCGAGCGTCGCCCGACTCAACGCCCGGTACAGTTCCGCCTCGTCCGGCGCCAGCGCCGCGAGGTTTCGCCGTAGCGTATCGGCATCGCCCCGCTTCACGGGACCGGTCAGCGCGCCGGCGGGCCCCTGCGTCGCCACGTTCTCCAGCACGCCGCTCATGAGCCTGGCCAGTCCCAGGGCCGCCTGCTCGGGCGGAACGCCCGCGCGCTCGAACAATCGTCGCGCCACGGCGGCGATCGTGACCAGGAAGTTCGCCCCGAACACGGCGCCGGCGTGATAGAGCGGCTTGTCCTCGGCGCGAACGGCGAAGGCCGTCAACCCCACCAGCGCCGCGAGCCGGAAGGCGGCGGCTCGCGCCCGTTCGTCTCCTTCCACCGCGGCGACCGCCCCAGCCAGGCGCGCCGGCGCCGTCTCAGGATCCGTGAACGACACCAAGGGATGCAGCGAGCCCAGCGCCGCGCCGGTTGGGCCGAGCGGGGAAAGCACCGTGGCGCCGAGCACCCCGGACAGATGCAACACGACGTGCTGCGCGTTGATGGAGCCGGACGCCGCCAGAGTGGCGGCCACGCCGGCAACGACGGAGTCCGGCACGGCCAGAATCGCCACGTCCACTTGCGGCAGCCACGGCGGCAACGCGCTGCCGGAGGTGACGGCAAGACCCGTGGGCGCTGGCCTCGGGCGCCGGCTATGGAGGCGGACCGACAGGCCGGCGCGGTGCAACGCCAGGCCGAGCCCGAGCCCGGCCCGCCCGGCGCCGATGACCCCGACGTGCGGCGTGGCGTCCGGCGTCCGTTACCGTCCTGACGCCGCGAGCGACAAGAGTTCCTTCGGCGTGCGGGCCCGCTTGATCAGGTCCACGGCGTGCCGGATCTGCACGTCGTCCGCCGTCCGCTGTTCGAACTCCGCCGCGCGGCCAAAGACAAATCGCGTCACCTCGTACTTGAACTGCTGGGCCACCAGCGAGGCGCCGCGCTGCCAGTCGTCCGCCGGCACGTCCACGCCCCGTTCCCGCAGTCGTCGGTGCACCTCGGCAAGCATGGCGGGCGTCACCTCGAAGCGCCGGTCCACGGCGTTCCTGCCCTTCAACTCGAGGGCATAGCTGGTCAGCACGTCGCGATACGCCGGAATCCCGGACCCGAGCGCGCGAACAAACGCCTTTTCCGGGTCGGTCAGCGTGTCGGGCTGCACGATGACGTCGGGCCGGATGCCGCCACCGCCGTACACGATCCGCCCCCCGTCCGTCCGGAAGGTCGGCATGGAATCCGTCCTGGACGTGTCCGCCTGAGGTCCGACGGCCTGATCGGGGTCCCGCAGGTCACCCGCCGGCGCCCGCCCCGTGCGCAGCGGGCGCTGGATGGTGCGCCCGCTCGGCGTGTACCACCTGCCCGTCGTGAGCTTCAGGAACTCGCGACCGTTCAAGGGATAGACGGTCTGCACCAGACCCTTGCCGAACGTGGTGGTCCCCACCACCAGAGCACGGTCGTGATCCTGCAGCGCTCCGGCGATGATCTCGGCCGCGCTCGCGGTGCCCCCGTCCACCAGCACGACCACGGGCATCTCCGCCCACTGCTGCCCGTCCCGCCCTCGGTACGTCTGATTGGCTCCCGGCGCCCGGCCGCGCGTCTCCACCACCACGGCGCCCCGATCGAGAAACAGGTCGGCGACGGCGACGCCCTGGTCCAACACGCCACCGGGGTTGCCCCGCAGGTCGAGGATCAGGGCCTTGGCCCCCTGCGAGCGGAGCTTGCCGATTTCGTCGGACACTTCGCGGGCGGTCTGCTCGCTGATGCTCGAATTCACCAGCGAGACGTATCCCACCTCTCCACCCAGCACCGCCGAGTACACCACGGATCGCACATGCACCCGGGCACGCGTGACGTCGAAGGTGAGCGAGTCCGGCACGCCCGGCCGCACCACGGTCAACCGGACCCTGGTGCCCGGCGGCCCCCGCAGCGCGCGCACCGCTCGATCCGACCCCCACCCGCGGGTGGACTCGCCGTCAATCCCCACGATGCGATCGCCCGAGGCGATGCCCAGGCTGTCGGCCGGCGTGCCCACGATGGGCGCCACCACGGTGATCCACCCGTCCCGCACGTCAATCTGCATACCCACGCCGCCGTAGTTGCCCGTGGTGCTCAACTCGAGATCGCGGTAATCCTCTTCGCGCAGAAACGTGGTGTAGGGATCGTTCAACTGGTTCAAGAACCCGTCAATGGCGAGGTCGTACAGCTCGGCCGCGTCCAGCGAATCCACGTAGTACTCGGCGACGTACGACACAATGTCGTCGAACAGCCGCGCCTGTTGATATACGCTGCCGCCGCGCTGGGAGCCGCGCTGGAGCAGCCACCCGCCGGACAGGAACGCCACCAACGCCACCAGCACCGTGACGAGAATACGCTGTCGCTTCATCCGGCTCCTCCGCACGTTCGCTCGATCATGCAGGTTCAACCCGCAGGCGCGGGAACAGTTCCCCCAGCCGGGCGCACACCACGTCCCACGCTGCCCGTTCCACCTCTTCCGGCCGACGCGTGCCGTCCAAATGGACCACCGACGGGCCCGCCGCGATCCGAAACGCGTGCGCTACGCGCTCGTGCAGCTCGCGCCCGTCTCCCTCGATGCGGTCGGCGACCTTGCCGCTCGCTCCCCGCCGCGCCAGTCCCACGTCCACGGGAACGTCCACCACCAGCGTGAGATCCGGCGTGAGTCCCCCGGTGGCCACGCGATTGGCCTCCAACACCGCCGCCCGCGGCAAGTGCCGGCCGGCGATCTGATAGGCCTCCGTGGAGAGCTCGAACCGATCGGACAGCACAATCTTGCCCTCCGCCAGCGCCGGCTCGATGACCTTGCTCACATGGTCCGCCCGGGCCGCGAGCATCAGGAACAGTTCCGCCACCGGGCTGGCCGCGAGGGCCGGGTCCAACGCCGCGCGGCGCGCCGCCTCGGCGAGCGGTGTGCCACCCGGCTCCCGCACCTCCTGGACCTCCATCCCCGCCGCCCGCAACCGCCGGGCCAGGGCCCCAGCCAGCGTCGTCTTCCCGGCGCCGTCCGGCCCCTCGATCACGATGAACGCGCCGCGCACGCCCGCCGTCAACTCAACGTGATGATGCTGCTCGCCGCACCCTTCTGCATACCGTTCAGAATATGCTCGTTCACGCGCAGCATCAGCTTGTCGAAGTTGGACTGCGCTGCGATCATCCCCTGATAGGCCGCGTCCCCCTGGATCTCGCCGAGCAGACTGTCGTAGGCCGACACCTCTGCCGCCGGCGCCTCCTCGCCGCGCGCCGCCGCGGACTCGAGCCCCCGGGCGATCTCCTCCAATCGCCGTAACCGCTCGCCCAGTCCCGGAGTCTCTCGCAGCCGGTCCCGCGCGCGCTTCAGCGCCTTGTATTCCTCTGTCTGGCCGATCAGCCGGCCCAGTTCTTCCGCCTTGGCGGGGATCATTCACCGCTCCATTATGGCGAGCACGTACCGCGGTCGCCCAAACAGGTCGTTCTCGATCCGGGGGTGCTGCCATTCGACGCCCGAGACCAGCGCCAGCGCCGAACCGGCTCTTCGGGAATCTATCTCAAGCGCGAGCAGACCGCCCGGCGCGAGCCGGGTCCCCGCCGCGCGCACGATGGCGCGGGTGTGCGCCAGCCCGTCTGCGCCGGATACCAGCGCCACCCGGGGTTCGAAGTTCCGAACCCCGGGCTCGAGCGCCGCGTACTCCGCTTCGGTCACGTAGGGCGGATTGGACACGATCACGTCGAACCGTTCGTGGCCCGGCGGCACCAGGTCCGCCTGGCAGAAGCGCACGCGGCGGCCGCCGGGCGTACGGGCCGCGTTCGCGCGCGCCACGTCGAGCGCATCGGCACTCCGGTCCACGGCGGTCACGGACCTGAAGCGACCCTCCGCCGCGAGGCTCAATGCAATGCACCCGCTACCCGTGCCGACGTCGAGGGCGTCGCCCCACTCGTCGTCTCCCCATCGGCGAGCCGCCCACCGGAGCACGTGCTCGACCAGGTCTTCGGTTTCGGGACGGGGGATCAACACCCGGGGGTCCACCACGAGGTCCAGCGCCCGGAAGCCCGCCCGCCCGATCACGTACGCCAGAGGCTCTCCTCGGGCCAGACGCTCCACCGCCCGGCGGAACCGCGCCACGGCGTGAGCCGGAGCGGGGGCCGATCGCTCGAGCCATACCGTCGCCGAACGCTCCCCGGTGATCGCCCCCCAGAGGTCGAGCGCGTCGCGCCGCGCGTTGGGCAGGCGGGCCAGGCGCCGCGCCGCGCGGTCCAGCTCCTCGGCCACCGTTCGGGCCGTGGCGACCTCAGACATGCATGCGCTCCTCGCGGTAGGCGAGGTCCAGCGCGTCCACCAGCTCGTCCAGATCGCCATCGAGCACGTCGTCCAGACGGTAGAGGGTGAGCCCGATCCGATGATCCGTCACCCGGTTCTGCGGGAAGTTGTAGGTACGGATCTTGGCCGAGCGGTCCCCCGTCCCCACCATGGCCCGCCGCTCGCGAGCGCGGGCGGCTTCCTGCTCCGCCAGGATGCGGTCCAGCAGTCGCGCCCGGAGCACCTCGATCGCCCGCAGCTTGTTCTGTAGCTGGGACTTCTGGTCCTGGCACTGCACCACGAGGCCGGACGGCAGGTGCGTGACGCGGACGGCGCTGTCCGTGGTGTTGACGCTCTGTCCGCCTGGGCCGGAGGAGCGGAACACGTCCACCTTGAGGTCTTTCTCCTCGATCTTCACATCCACTTCCTCGGCCTCGGGCAGGACGGCCACCGTGGCCGCGGACGTATGGATGCGCCCCTGAGCCTCCGTCACCGGGACCCGCTGCACGCGGTGCACGCCCGACTCGTGCCGCAAGCGACCGAACGCCCGCTCGCCGCTCACCTTCACGATGGCCTCTTTCACGCCGCCGAGGTTGCCCTCCGACAGAGCCACCACTTCCGTCCGCCAGTGCTTGCGCTCGGCGTACCGCAGGTACATGCGCAGCAGGTCCGCGGCAAACAGGGCGGCCTCGTCACCACCGGTGCCCGCGCGGACTTCCATGATGGTGTCTCGATCGTCGAGCGGATCGCGCGGCACCAACAGCTCCTTAAGCTCCGCCTCGGCGCGCGCGATGTCCGGCTCGAGCCGTTCGATGTCGCCGCGCGCGAGTTCCGCGAGCGCGGGGTCGGCATCGCCGGCCAACTCGCGGGCCTGCGACAGATCCGTTTTCAGCTTGTTGAGCCGATCGGCCGCCTGCCGAATACGCTCAAGGTGCGCATGCTCGCGCCCGAGCGCCTTCAGTTTGTCCGGGTGGCGCGCGGTGGCCGGATCAGCCAGCTCCCGCTCAACGTCGGCCGCGCGGGTAAGCGCGGCAACCAGCCGCGCCTGGATCACTCACGTCCCGGCCGGCTCGGCCTCTTTGCCGTATCGCTGACGGAACCGCTCCACGCGACCGGCGGTGTCGACCAACTTCTGCTTGCCGGTAAAGAACGGATGGCAGCGGGCGCAGATCTCGACGTGGATGGCGGGCAGCGTCGAGCGCGTCTCGAAGGTGTTGCCGCAGGCGCACTGCACGACGGCACGCTGATACCGCGGATGAATACCCTGTTTCACGACATGAACTCCGTTGGGGATCGCCAAACCGCCAGCGCGTAAATGTAGCGGAGACAGGCAGTTGGCGGCAAGCGGCAGGCCCGCTGCCGTTTGACACCACGGCAGGGGAACGGTAAGCTTCGCCGCCTGAGGAACCGCCGCTCATGTCGCTCGTGCCGATCCTGCAGAAGATTCCGCTGTTCGCCAACCTGAGCGCGCCGGAACTCGCGCGCATCGCTGACGTAGCCCGCGAGCGCACGTACCCCAAGAACAGCGTGATACTGTTCGAGGACGACCCCGGCGACGCGCTGTACGTGGTCGTTTCCGGATCGGTCAAGGTCGTGTTGATCGGCGAGGACGGGCGCGAGGTCATCCTCTCGCTGCTCAAACAGGGTGACTTCTTCGGCGAGATGGCGTTGATTGACGACGAACCGAGGTCGGCACACGTCATCGCGATGGAAGACGCCACGATGTTCGTGTTGCGACGCGAGGACTTCCACCAATGCCTGCGGGAAGCCCCCGCCATCGCGCTCGGAGTGTTGCGCACGCTCTCCCGCCGATTGCGCGAGGCCGACGAGAAGATCGGCGGGTTGATACTGCTCGACGTCAACGGTCGGGTCGCCCGGCTGCTGCTGCGCATGGCCGACGAGAACGACGGCGTCCAGATCGCACCCAAAGTGACGCATCATACGATCGCACAAATGGTTGGGTCCAGTCGCGAAACGGTGTCTCGCACCATGCGGAGCATGGTGGAACAGGGGTTGCTCGACGTCTCGCGCCGGGCTATCTCCCTCAAGAATCGGCCGGCCCTCGAGGCGCTGGCGGGTGGGCGCTCGTGACCGAGGTCACTCCTGGCCGTTTGACTCCATGGGTAGCTTGCAGGTAGGCCGTCCTGCCGGGGTGGCGAGATTGGTCAGCGGACCGGAGCCGTGAGTACGCGGGTAACTTTCTGGGGAAGCCGGGGTTCAATACCTACACCCGGGCCTGCGACCATGCGCTACGGGGGGAACACCCCTTGCGTCTCGGTGGAGACGGGCGACGCCGACCACCTGGTGATCCTCGATGCGGGCACGGGGATCCGCCAGCTTGGCAGCGAGCTGGTGCGGCGGGCCGAGCAGGGGGCGGTCTCGGTGGACTTGCTGCTCAGTCACACGCACTGGGATCACATTCAGGGTCTCCCCTTCTTCGCCCCGTTTTTCGGCAAGGGCAACGTGGTGCGGATTTGGGGAGCGCGGCAGGGAGACGTGGACCTGGACGTCATCTTGCGGCAGCAAATGCACCCGGTGGTCTTCCCGGTGCCGCTGGACGAGCTGGCCGCCTCACCCAGGGTGGAGCACGTCGCTGCCACGGAATTCGGCGTCAACGGGTTCACGGTGGGCGTCGCGCGACTGCGGCATCCAGGCAACACCTTGGCGTATCGGTTGACCCCGGTTGGTGGCGGGCCCAGTATGGCCTATGTCACAGACAACGAGCTGGGCCGGGGGGGAGATTATGGCGAACCGGCGACGTGGCGGCGTGACCTGGAGCGTTTCCTGCGAGACGTGGACCTGCTGGTGCACGACGCGATGTTCACGCCCGAGGAGCTGGTAAACCACTACGGGTGGGGCCACTCGTCGTTCGACGAAGCGGTGAGCCTGGCCGCCGCCGTCGGCGCAAAGCAGCTGGCGCTGTTCCATCATCGCCCCGAGCGGGATGATGCCGGAATGGACGAGTTGGCGTCGCGCGCCGGCGAGGCTGCGGACGCCACGGGCGCCAAGCTCGACGTGTTCGCGGCCACAGAAGGTATGACACTGACCCTTTGATGAAGGAGCAGCGTATGTCGTGGCGTTCGGTGGGCGGCTTCGGGCTTGCGGCGATGCTCGCCGTGACCGCACCGGTTCCCGTGGCTGGCCAGGACACGCGGCCAGGCATCGCGGTGTTCACGTTCGAGAACGGCGGCTCGTACGGGCAGGACAAGGAAGTCTTCGACGCGCTCCAGGTGGGCCTCCAGCAGATGCTTATCACGGAGCTCGCCACCAACCAAGCCATCCGCGTGGTGGACCGCAGCCGCATCAAGGATCTGTTGGCGGAGCAGGACCTGGGCGCCGCCGGGCGCGTGGACGCCAATACCGCCGCCCGCATCGGCCGGCTGGTGGGAGCACGGTACGTCGTGCTGGGCGGGTTCATTGATTTCTACGGCGACTTCCGGATTGACGCCCGCGTGGTGAACGTCGAAACCAGCGAGATCGTGAAGCCGGTCAAGGTGCAGGACAAGCGGGACCGGCTCTACTCGCTGGTGGTGTCGCTGGCCGGCCAGCTGACCCGCGATCTGAACCTGCCGCCGCTACCGCGGCAGGCCATGGAGGAGCGTCAGGCGCGCGAAGTGCCCACCGAGGCGCTGACCTTGTACTCGCGGGCGTTGCTGTACGCCGACCGGGGCGACAACAACCGCGCCATCGAGCTGTACAATCGGGCCATCGAGGTCTTCCCCGACTACACCGAGGCCAAAGAGGCCCTCCGGCAACTCCGTCAGGGGGACTAACGGCGGGGCGTGCGCGCGCCCGTCGCGTTTATCGGAAGCGAGTTCACGCGCCGG
>CAZVKD010000125.1:0-8981 GCA_964627675.1 uncultured Gemmatimonadaceae bacterium | reverse complement strand
CGTGAAAGGGCATCACCCGTTCCGCTTGCCCGATCTCGGACCGCGCTTAGTCCTTGAACGGGGACGGCTTCGACCGCGCCTTTGACGGCCGAGCATCGCCCAACACCCGCTCGAGTTCCTCCACGCTCAGCTCGAACGGGTCGCTTTCATATCCCGGAGCCGCGCCGGTCCTGGCTGACTCGGGATTGTCCCCAGCCGGCACGAACTCCCACTCGGATCGGCTCAGGGCGCGAACGTCCCACGATCGTCCCTGACGATCCACAAACCGGCGATAGCCCACGGCACCTCCTTGGTCAGCGCCTGGCGCTGATGGGTACCGTACGCCGGCGCGCCAGCGCCGTCAACCGAAGGGCGGCAGGCTCACGGGGTGGCGCGCCCGTAGCGGAGCGACATCAGCGTCGTGCCGCCGGACGATATGGTGACCACGTACAAACGATCGTACTGCTCCTCGGTGACCTCGGGAACCGGTGGCGCGCCGAGGCCCTCGATCAGCGGGCCGAGTGTTTGCCGGTGCGTCACCACGAGAATGGTCTGGCCCGGATGGTCCACGCGAATCCGGTCCAGCAGCTCCGTGATGTAGTTCTCGGTGGTCTCGAGATTCCACACCGGTAGCCCTTTCAGGTCCGCCAGCGGCTTGGCCGTTTGCTGGGTCCGCAGGTACTGCGTTGCGTAGATGGCGTCCACCTTCGCGTCGCCGAGCACGCGGGCTAGCTCGCGCGCGCGGGCCCACCCCTCCCGGCTCAAGGGGAAGTTGCCCAGCGGCCGCGACTTTTCGGCGTGGCGAACCAGAATGACCGTCGTGGGCCCGAGGTCGGATTGCGCCCCGGCGGCCGGCGTAACCACCGCCATCGTGAGCAACGCGCACCACGCCGCCCGAACGGCTCGGCCGAATCCAGACATGGGTAATACGGTACTACACCGCGGCGGCCCCGACCACGCGGCGGTGCCCTGCACCCGGCCGCGGCGGCCGCGCGATCGTGACGGTCACGTCGTGGGGTCATCGCCCGTTTCGGCGCGCCGCCCGTGGCAGATCGCCCTCAGAGAATCCCGGGTGATCCGCGCCTCGGTCCACTCGCCCAGCGCGGCGAATGCGACGCCGCGCATGGCGTGCGAGGCCGGTGGACGGGGGCAGCTGGGCCGGCCGCGTGGCCCCGCGCGGCTCCTTTTCCCAGCGACCGAACCTCACCGGGCGGGGGCGCTAGGAGCGGAGCTTGGCGAACACGTAGGTGGGGGCGGCACTCTGGTGGCAGGCGAAGCATGAGGCGCCGCCGTCGGTCACCAGGCGTTCGGTTTTGGAATCGCCCTTGAAGCCTTCGAACCCCCAGCCGCCGGTGGCGCCGAAGCGCCGGCTGTCGCGCTGCATCACGCCGATGAGCTTGCGCGACCCTTCCTGAATGGCGTGATCACCGGGGGCGGCCTCCAGCAAGTCGAAGACCAGCACGGCTCCGTCGGCAAAGCGGCCTTCCCCAAGGCCGGGCAGGGCGGCGGGGTTGGCATAAATGTGGTGCACGCCGCCGAAAGGGTTCTCCAACGGGTGGCCCGGCAGGATGACCATGGATTTCACGTGGTGCCAATCGCGGTAGCCCTCCGGGTAAGCGATTTCGGGTGCCCGTTGGGAGCGGGTTGCGGCGGCGGTGAGGGCGGCGGCGCCGGCGAGCAGCGCCAGGGTCCGGACCACGGTCACGCGTACCTCCTATGGCAGGGTGGGTTACCGACTACTAGTTTCGGGTCGAAACTATCATCGAGTCCGCGATTGTCAAGGTGGTTTCGAGCCGATACCTTGGAGGTCATGGCCGAGGAACGGTTTTGGGAGCTGCTGGAGCGCCTGGGCACGCTGGTCCGCTCGGAGCGGCGCCGAGCGGCTCGGGAGCTGGGCCTGCAACCGGTGCATTGCCAGGTGCTGGAGTACCTGAGCCGCTGCAACCGGTATTCCAATACCGCCCAGGCGGTGGCGGCCTACTTGGGAGCGACCAAAGGGACGATCTCCCAGTCGCTGGGGGTGTTGGAGCGCGGGGGGTGGATTCGGAGGCGGAGCGACCCTTCGGATGGGCGGGTGATGCGCCTGCAAATCACGGCCCGGGCGCGACGGCTGTTGGAGCGTCTGGGCGGGGAGCGGGGCTGGAGCCAGCCCGAGGGGTTGAGCGCCGCGGAGCGCAAGCGTGCCGAGGCGATGTTAGCGGCGCTGCTCCGGGCCAAGCAGGCGGCCAACCGGTATCGGACCTTTGGCGTCTGTCAGACCTGTCGGCACTTGCTGCGGGAGGGACCGGGGTTCCGCTGCGGGCTCACCCGGGAAGCGCTGGCCCCGGCCGAGACGGAACAGATTTGTCACGAACACGAATACGCGGCCAGCTGAGCGGCAGCAGACCGAATGTCGCGTTCCCCCAGGTCTTGCGACTGAGCACCTGAGTGATTGGTGCGGACCCCCGGCCTCGCCACGGGCCAAGTGAGCCGAGGTGGCCGGGGCCAACACTAATACACACTTACCCAAGCCCGCTCGTCCAGGGGAACCGCCTCGGCCGTGGCGTCGAGCGCCCTATGAAGGGCGCAGGAGGAGTACGTGACCGCGGCGCTCCCCAGTACAGTTCCGGGCCGGAGACTCACGCCGGAGGCGTAGACCGCCCCCGCGAAGCGTCCGCCGGCGCCCGCCATGGACAGTGTGCCGGCCACGATCACCACGCCGGCGAACTGAAACCCGCCGTCTACCTCGAGGTCGCCGTCCACGACCAGGATGCCCTGGCCGCCAGTGCCCGAGACCGCGGCGTTGCCACGAATGAAAATGAACGGGAAGTATCCACCGCACGGGCCGCCGGGAGTGAACGGGTCGCCCCAGTTGCCAACGGCCGTCACGTCGCACGCCTGGCCGCTGTTCGCGCCGGTTCCAATCTCCGTATACGAGCCTCCCGGGAGTGCCTTGTCAGCGCGCTGCGATAGTTGTGAGAGACCCCCGGTGGTGAGCGGCTCCGCGTTGATGGTCGCGTCCGCAAGGATCTTGGGAGACCCAGACAGGCACTCGTAATCGGCGCATCCGTCGGTCACGATCGCCGCAGAGTCTGCCGGCGGGAGGCGCAGCCCCGCCAGTGGCGGGGCGAGGTCGGGACAGTCCTTCCACCCCGCCGGGTGCTCGTCGTTCCCGCTGGCGGACGCCGACTCGCCAAGGCGCACCCGGCCAGCCACCGTGAGGGCGGCTTTGGGATCGAGATCCAGCGGCTTCAGGCGCGCCAGCAACCCGGCTGCTTGCCGGGCGGCGCTGTCGGGGCTGAACGCCTCGATTGCGATGAAGAAGAGTTGTTGATTGAGCCGCCGAACGGTGCCGCGATACCAACCGGCCTCGCCAAGCCAGCGCTGCCGTAGCCAGGCGCTCCGGCCCACGGCCAATCGGTTGAAGCCATCGCCGCTCCACCGGCTGATGACCTGCGCCGCTCCGCCATCGGCCACCGCGAAGGCGCCGTTCACCTTCAGGGAGTTCAAGCCCAGGCGCTGCTCCAGCACGCTCACGCCGAAAGCGGCCGCCACGAGCCCGCCGAGCACGGCCAGCGTGTAGATGGCCGTGGGCAAAGCCATGCCTTCGTCGTTTCCGAGCGGCGTCACGCCGGAGCCTCTGTTCCGATACCGCGCACAAGATCTGGCGGGCTGGTTCCCGCGGCACCATCGAGACAACGCGTGCAGCATCATTTTCACGCGCGCCCGGAGCCGCATCGGGCCTCCCTTTTCGCGCTTTCGCCCGGGGGCGTGCGTTGCGGGCAACATGTCCGTTTCGGCCGTGTGGAGCATGGACCGTAGGATACGCAACCATTGCACGAGCCCGCTTCGGGCGATGAGGCGCACACCGGAGCGAGCCGCCGGCCACAGAAGTCAAAAGTCCCACCGATAGGGGAACGTGCACACGGCCCACGCCTGAAGAGTCTTCTGGTAGTCCACGTTCTTGTTGATGACCCGGACGATCCAGGCTTGCGTGTAGACCCGGGACTGCCCGTCGGCCACATCCGTAGCATCGAACTCGGCCCGGCGCTCCAAGATGTCAGGGTCCAATTCAACGGTTGTGGTGGCGGTGGTCCGCCAGTCGCCAGCACGGACGATCGTGCCCGCCGGGCAGGACGCCCGCGCTTCGGCAGCACTGTAGGAGATGCACCGGCTCCCTGGCGGCGACGCTGGCGGTGAATTGCGAAGCGCGATGCGTGACGGGGCTGGCCTGCGAGGCTACTCGGGGTCGTCGGCCCCCAGGAGTTCGAGATCCGCGACGTCTTTCGTTCGGCCGCTGGCTCGCTTGTTCCGGATGAAGGACTGGCGGTCCAGAATCGGGACGTTCACCCCCTCGATCTTCCCTTCGATGCGAGTGCGCCAGGCTTCATCGAACGTGAGCCCCGACACCGACGTCATCACGTCAATGCGCAGGGGCGGAAGCCCGAACTGGGTGACCATTTCGGGAATCTGGAAGTCCGCTGGGGTGATGCCGAGCGCGTCAAGTGGAGCCCCGAAGGCGGCCAGCGCCGCATAGACCCGCTCGGCATTCTCCCGATCCTCTGCCACCCAGATATCGAGATCCACGGTGGCACGCGGGACGCCGTGCGCACTCAGGGCGTGCGCCCCCACGACCAAGAATCGGGCGCCGGCGCGGACCAGCTCCGTGAGAATGTCGTGAAAGTCCTGCACCACTGCCTAGTCGCGATCGCGCCGCGCGAAGAGCGTGGTGCGACGAACCGGCATGTCCTCACGACGGTAGACCGGCAGTGGGCGCCCGGAATCCGCCCAGGCGGATAGGGAGAGCATGCTCACCAGCGCGAGCCGATCATTGATGCACCCGCCCACGCGCGCTTCGGCGGCCTCCCGGCTGCCTTGCGGCGCCCGACGAACGGTCAGGTCGCGCCGGTGTTTCATGTATCCAAGATAACCTCGGTCTCCATGGTCCCTAAGCCCGGCGACCCATCGGGCCGCTCACTGTATCTGGCTCTGGTGTTCCAGGACCGAGCGAAGCAGGGCGTTGGTACCGCGGATACCCAGCTTGGTGCAGACGTGCGACCGGTGGTTCTCGACCGTCTTGAGGGTGATCTCGAGCCGGCCCGCGATTTCCTTGCTCGACAGTCCCCGCGCGATGAGCCCCAGCACCTGGCGCTCGGCGGGGCTGAGTGCATCGAGGCCTATCGCCGCGGCGCGAGTGGCCGCGCCGCGGGACCAGGTGCTCCGACAGCGACGGGCTTACGTAAGATCGCTCCACAGCCACGAGCTCCAGGCACGCCAGAAGGTCGGACGCGGCGCTCTCATTGAGGAGATACCCGCGCGCCCAGCTCCAGGCGCGCGGCGCAGCAGGTCACCTTCCGTGTGCATGGTCAGGAACCCGATCGCAGCGGTATGGAGCGCGCAAAACCCGACCCCACGCATCGCGGGATCGGGCTTTGAGTTGCCCCTCCTGGGCTCGAACCAGGACTCTCCTGATCCAGAGTCAGGCGTGTTGCCAGTTACACCAAGGGGCAATGTATGGAGCTGAGGGGGCTCGAACCCCTGACCTCCTGGGTGCGATCCAGGCGCTCTCCCAACTGAGCTACAGCCCCCGGCTATTCGGGCGGTGGGACGAACACGGCGGACATGGTGTTCACCTGCCCTCACCGCTGCCCGCCGGGACAGGAGAAGCTAGAGGCTCCCGGCGGCCGTGTAAACCCTCCCGACTATCGAGCCCGCGCCTGCACCCGGGCAGGCCTGGAAACTCCCGGACTCTTGTGGGTTATTCATCCCTCACACTCCAACCTGAGGAGCCAGTATGGTACCCTCCTTACGTTCGTTCCTACTCGGTCTCAGTCTGGTTGCGCTCGTCGCCTGCGGCGACGACGGTGGTCCCGGCAACGATGTGTCCTTCTCGGCTGAGATCCAGCCGATCTTCACCGCCAACTGCGCTCTGTCCGGCTGCCACACCGGAACGTCGCCGGCGGCGGGTCAGAACCTGAGCGCGGGCCAGGCCTACTCCAACATCGTGAACGTGGCGTCCACCACGCTCCCCTCCATGGATAGGGTGGAGCCCGGCCAGCCGGACCAGAGCTTCCTGGTTCATAAGATCCAGGGGACGCAGGGCCCGCTCGGCTCCAACATGGGCGCGCGCATGCCGCTCAACGCCAATCCACTCTCGCAGACTCAGATTGATCTGATTCGGAGTTGGATCACGCAGGGCGCGCTGAACAATTAGAACCTGCGGGAGGAAGGAGTCGTGAGGGGTGAGGAGTGGCCGGTGGGGCGACCCTCACCCCCGCGACGCTGTCTCTGACGGGGGCTCAGTCCCGGAATGGCACGTCAATCGTCATGCCGTCCTTCGCCACCACGGTCTCCGGAAACACCGCCCTCGCCTCGTCGAGCAACACCTGCGAGTCGGCCGAGTAGCGCGCCGACAGGTGGTTCAACGCCAGTCGCCTGACGCGCGCGGCGAGCGCCACCTGGGCAGCCTCGAGCGCCGTAGAGTGTTCCGTCTCCACGGCGCGGTCCTTCTCTTCGCTGCCAAACGTGGCCTCGTGAATCAGCAGGTCCGCGCCCTCGGCCGCCGCGACCACCGACTCGCAGGGCCGCGTGTCGCCCGAGTAGACGACCTTGCGCCCTGAGCGCGGCGGGCCCACCAGGTCCAGAGGGCTTGCGATTCGGCGGATCGGTGGGCCGTCGGGTCGTGCCACCTCGTACTCCACCGTTTCCCCTTTGTGAATCCGCCCCCACAGCGGGCCTTCGGGGATCCCCAGCGCGCGCGCCTTGTCCGGATCGAACCGACCCAACCGCGCGTGCTCCACCAGCGCGTAGCCAACGGAATGCCGCCCGTGGCGGGTTTCGAAGGCCGCGATGTCATAGTCCTTCCGCTGCACGCGATCGCCGGGGTCGAGTTCCACGATCTGCACCTCGAAGGGCGCTCGCTCGACCCCGAGCGACAGCGCCTGGGTGAACACGCGTTTGGAGCCGCGGGGACCGTAGAGGCGCAGAGGCTCCTCACGCCCCTGCAGGCCGAGGGTGCGCAGCAGACCCACGATCCCCAGGAAGTGATCGGCGTGAAAGTGCGTGACGAAGATGTCCGACAGCGCGAACGAGACGCCGTAACGCATCATCTGGCGCTGCGTGCCTTCGCCGCATTCGAACAGCAGCGTCTCGCCCTCGCGCACCAGGGCGGTGGCGGAGACGTTGCGCTCCACCGTGGGCCGGGCGGCGGAGGTACCCAGGAAGGTCACGGACAGCATGCGGCGGGAAAGATCGGGGGGCGAGGGCGTGAGGGGTAAGGGGTGAGGGCCGCGAGGAGGGTTCCCAGCTCACCCTCCCTGCGACGCGGGCCGTCACCACTGGCGCGCGTACCGCAGCGTGCCCAGGATCTCGGTATAGGGGTCCGCCACGCCGTACAACCGAGTGAAGCGGCCTTGAAGGGTGAAGGCATCGCGCGGCGTCACACGGTAGCCGACCTGCGCGTCCTGCCGCACCTGAGAGCCGACCCGGAGTTCAGTGTACGTGCCCGCCAGCGTGGCCGTGAGCGGCGCGCGAGCCGCCCGTCGCGATAACGTCACGCCCATTGACCGGTAACTCTCCGACATTCCCGCGCCGTCGAATTCCTGATACCCCGGTCGCACGCCAATCTGGAATTGTCCGGCCAGGGTCACGGCGTACTCCAGCGTGGCGCTGCGCGAACGGGCGTCCAGCAGCTCGCCGAATCGGGGGCTCGCATCGTCCACGCGTTGTTCGGACACGGTGACCGTGATCTGGTGGGGCACGCCGGCCGTAAAGCGGAACTGCTCCACCAGCGCGACCGACAGCGCCACGTTCTTCAGACGGAACGAGTCCACCAGCCCGGGCTCGGGCGCCGTGGGCGGCGCCGGAAGCGGATCCCGCGTGGTGCCGTTCAGCATCACGCTGCCGGACGACACCAGCCATCGGCCGCCCATAACCGTGTACGTGAAGTTGCCCACTCGCCGGCGAGTGGTACCGCGTTTATCGCCTGCCAGGTTGTCGCGCCGTTCACCCACGGATCCGCTCAGATTCACCCGGCCGCGCAACGCGCGCAGGGTTCCGAACACTCGCGCCTCGCGCTTGTCGTTCACGAAGTACGGATTGCCCAGCGTGCTGAACCCCGGGCCGACGTACTCGTACTGGCCGCCGAAGCTCCCCGGTCCCACGGCGAATCGCGCCTCCCCCAGCCAGGCATAGTCGAACCGGCTGCTCACCCGCGGCGTGAACAGGTCTCTGGTCCAGCCGGGCTGATTGATACTGTCAATGGTGCCGGCCCGTATGTCACGGCTGAACAGGCTGCCGCTTCCTTCGCCTTTGAGTCGGACGCGCCCGCGGAACAACGACACGCCGGCGCTGACGGCGCCGACCAGGTTCTCCTGCGGGGGCGCCGACAACGTGTCGGCGCCGGCTGCCGCGTCCACAGCTCGCAACGCGGAAATCTCGAAGAACGTGGCGCCCGGGTTGCCGACGCCGATCATGCCGGAGTACAGCATGCGGCGAGGCGCCGCGTCGAACACCGAGAGGTCCGTCGCCTGGAGCGCCTGGCCCGCGGCGGCGGCAACGCGCAGTGGGCCCGGCGAGAGATCCACCCCGCCACCGCGCACTCGCACGGCGTTGGCCGTGTACCGCCCGTGGCTCGGTACGTAGTCGCCCGCATGGAGCTGCCCCCAGGACCAGCGAGGATTCAGGTAGTACCGATTGATGGACTGCGCCACGAACTGGTTCTCGGTGCTCCACAGCAGGTTGAGACCAATCGAAAGCCCGGACCAGCTGAACGTGGGCGAGGCGTAGAAGCGCAGCGTGCCGTCCGGCCGCTGGGCCGCTCGGCCGTCAATGCGATACAGCTCGGAGTAGAACCCCGTCTCGCTGCTCACCGCCGGTCTGCCCACCTGTGCCGCGAGGGGGGCCGCCACGAGTATCCAGACGGCGACCATGAGGCCCCGCGTCATCGCCCCTCCTCCGGCACGCTCACGCGTCGCGCGCGCGACTGGGCGCCTTTCCGTCTTCGAGAGCGCGCTCAAACGGGC
>CAZVKD010000124.1:0-8994 GCA_964627675.1 uncultured Gemmatimonadaceae bacterium | reverse complement strand
ATCCGCCCAGGTTCCAGCTCTGCACCTCCTCGAGGAGCCGGTAGTTGGTCAGGTCCACGTGGAGCGGTGTCACCGAAATGAACCCGTCCCGCACGGCCATGAAATCCGAGTCCTGTCTGCCGGACCAGGAGATCTGCCCTCCCCCAATCCAATACATGCGCCGGCCCCAGGGATCTCGGGTTTCCATGAGGGATTCCGAGTAAACGCGGCTCCCCAGGGTGGTGACCTTGATGCCGCGCACCTGGTCGCCGGGAACGGGTGGGAGGTTCACGTTGAGCAGGGTCTCGCGGGGAAAATCTCGCACCCGAACGATGTCGGCCACCAAGCGCTCCAGCCACTGGCGGTGACTATCCATCAGGTCCAGGTCGCTCCCGGCGAACGAGATGGCGAGGCCGGGAATGCCCAGCGACAGTCCTTCCATGGCGGCGGCCACCGTGCCCGAATACAACACATCCTCACCCATGTTGGGACCGTGGTTGATGCCGGAAAACACAAAATCTGGCCGCGCAGGCATGAGCGTGCCGAGTGCGAGCAGGACGCAGTCCGTGGGCGTCCCGTCCACCTGATAGGCGCCGTCGGGGCGTCGGACCGGCCGGAGGGGTCTGGTGAGCGTGAGGGAATGGCTGGTGCCGCTCTGCTCGCGATCCGGGGCGACAACGGTCACCTCTCCCACCGTGCGGCACACGTCCGCCAACAGCGCGAGCCCACGTCCGAGGATCCCGTCGTCGTTACTGACGAGAATCCGCACTGGGGGCTTTGCCGTCCAGGATGTCCAGAATGTGCCGGAGGTCGGCGGTCAGGCTTTCGATGGTCTCGTGTTGCAAGGCCGTACGGGCCTGGCTTTTCAGCGTGCCGCTGCGGCGGAATTCGTCAATCCGCTGCCGGGCTCCCTCGATAGTGTACTTCTCGGTGTAGAGCAGATGCTTGACCAGCATGATCAACTCGATCTCGCGGCGCTGATACACCCGGTTTCCGGAGCGATTCTTCGCGGGATTCAGGAAACGGAACTGGCTTTCCCAGTAGCGCAGCACATGCGGTTTGAGGTCCGTGAGCTGGCACACGTCGCCAATGGAGAAGAACTCCTGGAGCGGTCGGGAGACGGTCACCGCCATCGCTCGGCCTTGAGTTCGCGATCCATGAGATCCGCGATGGCACGGGATGGCGGCTTGCCCTCGAACAACACTTGCGTGACCTCGTAGGCGATCGGGAGTTCCACGCCCGCCCGTTTGCCCAACTCGACCGCAGCCTGCGATGTGCCCACGCCTTCGGCGACCGTGCGCCGCTCGGCGAGGACCTCGGCCAGCGTGCGGCCATGGCCGATCTCCGCGCCGAGGGACCGGTTGCGGCTCAACGTGCCCGTGGCCGTGAGGATCAAGTCCCCCATGCCTGCGAGGCCGGCGAACGTGCTGGGCTCGGCGCCCAACGCTTCGCCCAGGCGCGTCATCTCGGCGAGCCCCCGCGTAATCAACGCCGCCCGGGTGTTGTTCCCCAGCCCCATCCCTTCCAGGATGCCAGCCGCGATCGCGATGACGTTCTTGAGGGCGCCACCGAGTTCCACGCCGATCACGTCACCGCTGGTGTACACGCGGAAATGGCGCGCGGAAAGAGAGTGCTGCGTGAGTTCCGCCGCGGCAGGGTCCCGGGACGCCGCGACCACGGCCGTCGGTTGGCGGGCGTGGACTTCTCGGGCGAACGAGGGGCCCGAGAGCGCGACGATGCTCGAGTTGGGAAGGACATCCTCGAGCACCGCGGTCATGGTTTCGAGCGTGCCCGGCTCGAGCCCCTTGGAGGCGCTGACAACCACTGCGGAGGCCGGAACGTGGCCGGCGATCTCCCGGCCCACCTCTCGCATGGCGTGTGAGGGCGGTACGCAGACCACCAGGTCCGCCTCCCGCACCGCCTCGCCGATGGTCGGCGCGGCTTGGAGTGTCGGCGCGAGCGGCGCCCCGGGGAGAAAAACCGAGTTGAAGTGCGTGCGGTTGATTGCCGAGACGACTTCCGGCTCTCGAGCCCAGATACGGACCTGATGCCCCTTGCGCGCCAGCAAGTCGGCGAGCGTCGTGCCCCAGGAGCCGGCCCCGACCACGCCGACCCTCACGTGGCCGGCCGCTCCTTGCCCAGCCGGGCTTCGGTGCCGTCGAGCAGGCGCCGGATGTTGGCTCGGTGCGTGAAGATGATGACGGCCGCCAGCACGATGGCGAGGGCAAGGGTGTAGGGATCGTCGGGCCCCAGGAGGGCGGTGGCCACGGGGAACGCCGTGGCCGCCGTGAGCGAGGCCAGGGACATGTACCCCGACAAACGCAGGACGAGGGCCCACAGTGCGGCGCAGGCCAGGAAGGCGAGCGGCGCGAGCACGATCACCACCCCGGCGGCGGTCGCGACGCCTTTGCCCCCTTTGAAGCGAACGAACACCGAGTACACGTGTCCCACGACGGCCGCAATCCCGAGAGCCACCGGGAGCCACGCAGCTTCACCCGCCCTCGACGCGAAAACCGCGACGGGAATGGCGCCCTTGGCAACGTCGAACAGCGCCACGGGCACGGCGGCCTTCCAGCCCATGGCCCGATAGAGGTTGGTCGCCCCCAAGTTCCCGCTGCCGAACGTCCGCAAATCCATACCGCCGAACGCACGTGCCACCCAGAAGCTGGTGGGAACGGAGCCAAGCAGATAGGTCAGGACGAACCAAAGGGCGAGCCTCACCGCTTCCTCTTCCGCTGTTTGAATGCCAGCCTGATCGGCACGCCCGTAAAGCCCCAGGCGCCGCGAAAGCCGTTCAGCAGGTACCTGCGGTACGCGTCGGGGATTGCATCCGGCCGACTGCAGACCACCGCGAATGTCGGTGGCGCGCTTCCGACTTGTGAGGCGTACAGCAGCTTGACCTCCTGCCCGGCACGCTGCGGCAGCTGATTGCCTTTCACCAGCTCACGGAGGACCCGATTGACCTCCGCCGTTGGAATGCGCCGCTCGCGCTCGGCCGCGACCTTCAGGATCAGGTCCAGGATGCCCCGAACGCGCTGCCCGGTGAGCGCCGAGACGTACGCGAACGGGATCCCGGCCAGTTCCGGAACCCGCTGCTTCACGGCCCGCTCGCCTCGAACCGCCGCGTTCGCGTCCTTCTCCGGGACGAGATCCCATTTGTTCACCGCGACGATCAGCCCCCGCCCCTGATCGGTAATGGCTCGGGCGAGGCGCTGGTCCTGCGAATGAAATCCCTCTGTCGCATCCACCACCAGCACGCACACCTGTGCGCGCTCGATAGCTCGCTCGGTCCGCAGCGTCGCGTAGAACTCGATCTCATCTATTACTTTCGATCGGCGCCGTAACCCTGCGGTATCAATGAAGTTGAGCGTCGCTCCCCTGTACCGCAAGAGGGAGTCAACGGCGTCCCTCGTGGTGCCGGGTTCGGGCGCTACCACGCTCCGCTCGGTTCCCAGCAACCGGTTGGCGATGCTCGACTTCCCGACGTTTGGCCGGCCGACGATGGCTACCTGGATGGCACTGGAGTCGGGTTCGGCGTCTTCCTTGGGCAGCATGCGCGTGACTCTGTCGAGGAGGTCGCCGCTCCCCTTGCCCGTGGCTGCGGACACGGGGCACGGCTCGCCAAGCCCGAGTTCATAAAAGGGCTGGTGTGCGCTGCTTCGGCCCAGGTCGTCCACCTTGTTGACCACGACAATCACTCGATCACGGAGGTCGCGAAGAACCTCGGCCACTTCCTGGTCGGCTGGATGCACGCCGGTTTGGGCGTCAACCGTGAAGAGCACCACATCCGCTTCGCGGATCGCGGTGGTGATCTGGCGTCGAATGGCCGCGCCGAGGCCGTCGGGGCGTCCGGCAAGCCAGCCACCGGTGTCCACCAGCCAGAAGGAGCGGCCCGCCCATTCGACCCGGGCAAACTGGCGATCCCTCGTGACGCCGGGGCGGTCGTCCACGATGGCTCTGCGCCCGCCGGCGAGTCGGTTGAACAGGGTGGACTTGCCGACGTTGGGGCGGCCGATGATGGCAACGGTGCGTCGGATCATCCGAGCAGAGAAGCATCGAGGGCGTCGGCGAAGTAGTGGGACAGTCGAACCCCCGTGGAGGCGCGCGTCGCGAGGTCGCCAAAGCGCATGTCGTCGAGAAACAGTCCCGCATCGTTGACCGCCTCTGCCGGCAGCAGCGCGAGATCGAGATCCCGCCGTCCCGATAGCGCTCGCTCGAAGGCCCGGCCGGGCAGCAACGCCGCCGTTGTCACCCGCGGTCCAAACAGGTCGTTCCGAAGCACCATCAAGTCGAACTCCGCGCCGGTACTGCGGCGAAGTCCCTCCAGCACTGCCGGCAGGAGCGGGCCCATGGCCGTACCGGTGCATACCCCGATCCGCTGGCCGGCCAGTTTGGGAAGCGGGCCCGCCTGGGAAATACGCCGTTCGAGATAGCGCACGCTTCCCACGCCGTTTTCTTGCTGCTCGAACTCGCCGTACCAGTCGGGCGGTGGCAGGTCCAGGCCGGCCCGCAGATACAGCTCGTCGGAGCCGTGGACCCATCGGTGGCCGCGCCCCTGGAGCGCCCGTTCCGCGGCCGCGTGCACGATCTCGACCGCCGCGCGACACTCCGCCGCGTCCGCTTCGCGGGTGAGGTGGTGTTTGGAGTAGTCCGTGAGCCCGACGGGCACGACGGCGCATGAGAGCACGGTGTCGCCCAGGACGTACAGGTCTTCCAGCGACCGCACCAGCACGGGACCGTCGTTCACGCCGGGCTGAAGGACGATCTGGGTGTGAAAGCGGATGCCGTGCCGGGCGAACATGTCGAGCTGCGGAACGATGGCCGGCGCGCGAGGATTGCGCAGCAGGCGGCGTCGGATCACCGGGTCGGTGGCGTGGACGGAAACGTAGAGCGGTGACAGGTGGTACTCGATGATGCGCCGGACATCCCAGGGCTTCAGGTTGGTGAGCGTGGCGAAGTTCCCGTAGCGAAACGACAGCCGGTAATCGTCGTCGCGGACGTACAGCGTGGCCCGCAGGCCGGCGGGGAGGCCGTCTACGAAACAGAAGTCACACCGGTTGCCGCAGCGACGGATGCGTGGCGGCTCGATCTCGACGCCCAGCGGCAGGCCTTCGGGTCGCTCGACATCGAACTCGATCTCCTGGCCGTTGGGCAGCCGGGCGCTGAGCAGAAACCGGTCGTCTGCGGTGAGGAACTCCCAATCGAGAAAATCCGTGAGATCCCGCCCGTTCACCGAATACAGCTCGGTGCCGGGCAGCAGGCCCAGGTCGGCGCCGAGGGAGTCGGGGGCGACGGACGTGACGCGGATCATTCGACGAGTGGGAATGGATGGAAGACGATCAAGGGGCGGCCAGGGTTGCCGGTCTCACCCTGATCGCCCCTGATGCCTTCGGCCGTCCCTCGTTTTCAGAGCGGGCGACCGGATTCGAACCGGCGACGTCCAGCTTGGGAAGCTGGCATTCTACCCCTGAATTACGCCCGCGTGGCGAGCGGAGTATGTGAGATGCCCCGCTCGCCTGTCAAGCGGAAACCGGTGCTCGTTACCGGGCCCGGTAACGGAAGGCCACGATCCCGTCACCGGCGGGGGTGAGTTCGAACTGCTTGCGCACCCTGGGCTCGAGGGACTGAGCGGCGACGGACTCGGTGGCAACCACCTCATTGCTTGCATTCAGGAACTCGAACGTCAGCGTCGGAACGCTCACCGGCGCATTGGCCGACTGCAGGCGCGCCCGAAGCGTGCTCACGCGCCGCTCGAGCGCCGTCCGGCGCTCCTGCGCCTGGGCGCGCTGCGCGGCGGGAATGGTTCCGGTTTGCAACTGCTGCCGCAGCGTCTCGAGCCGCGTCGAGTCGCGGCTGAGGGAATCCCGGATGGCCAGGGCTGCGGGCGAGGCGCCTGCCGTGATGGCTCCGGCCACGTAGTACCCGCCGCCGGTCGCCTGCGCCGCCTGGATGTCCACGTCGTAGGCCATCTGCTCCACCTTCCTGAGCCAGATGTCCGTGGAGTCGCCGCGGCCACTGAGTTGGTACCCCGCGGCCATGAGGCGCATGGCCTGACCGCTTGCGGGGTCGATCTCCAGCAGGCGCCGAACCGCACCCAGCATCTTGGTGGCGTACGCCCTGGCTTCCTCGCCGCTGGCATTCTGGGCGAGCTGGAAGTACGCATTGGCCAGATTGAACAGGCCGTTGCGGTGATAGGGCATCCGCTCCAGTCCCGCCTCGAATGCCCGCGCCGCCTTGGCGGGACGGTCGATCCGGAACAGCGACACTCCAATGCGGAAGAGATCGATCGGATCGAGCGCGGTCGGGTTGCTCAGCACCCCGTCGTACACGGCCTCCGCGGCCGCGGTGTCGCCGCTGGACATCAGCGCCCGTCCCAGGCTCACCAGCGCTTCGGTGTCGTCGGGCCGGATTTCGCGGAAGGCCCTGAAGTACACGGCCGCCGAATCCCACTGCTCGAGGACCTCGTAGATCCGGGCGAGGTTCTGGACCGATTTCTCGCGGATCTCGGCGTAGGAGGTGTCCCCCCGGGACTTCTGCGCCGCCACGTGGAAGTAGGCGAGCGCGGAGTCGGCGTTGTCTTCGCCAGCGTAGATAGATCCCAGGTAGAAATAGGTGGTCGGGTCTTCGTCGAACACCTGGTTGGCGAGCAGGAACTTCTCCTTTGCCAGGTTCTGGTCGCCCTTTCGCAGGCCCTCGATTCCCTGATTAGCCACGCGACCCCAGATGCCCTCTCGCAGTTGCCGCACGTCCTTGGCGCACTGGGGAGCCAGTGATTCCACCTTGTCGAAGG
Source organism: uncultured Gemmatimonadaceae bacterium (assembly GCA_964627675.1). GTDB lineage: Bacteria > Gemmatimonadota > Gemmatimonadetes > Gemmatimonadales > GWC2-71-9 > JACQHC01. Next base: position 2,225 of record CAZVKD010000124.1, on the reverse strand, counting down.
CGGAGTCGGCCGAGAGGGGATCGCTCGCCGCGTAGTAGTGGTACAGGCCCAGGTAATACCAGGCCGCCACACTGTTCTCCTGCCCACCTTGAATCGCTTCCAGGAGCGATCGCTTGGCGCCGTCGAGCGCCTGGTTCCTTCGGGTCAGGGCCTGGGGCGTCGTGTCCTGGATGTTCGCGGCGTTCTGGATGTACAGGATGGCGCGGGTAACGGCGAAATGCGAGGTCTTGAGGTCGCATTGCGCCGTGTCGGCTTGCCCCCAGGCAGCCGTGGTCATCATGCACGCCATGCCCCCGGCCAGCATTGCCTGCTTAATCATGCTCGATCGCTCCCTTTGCTGATTGGTCTTGTGCGGCGGCACCGTCATCCGCCTCCCGTGCGCGGCGCTCCGCGAGGCGCGCCACTTCCATCGCCGGCACATCGAGCTGCGCGGCGACCATAATCACGTCCTGATACTCCGGTTTGTAGCGCCGGCCGCCCGGCGCCTCCGTCACCTTCACGCGCACGCTGAGGTTTTGCCCCACCGCCACTTCCAAGTGCCGCCGGGCCAGCGTGCTGCGCCTCGTGTGCCATCGCCGCACCCCGGCCGTAGTGCTGTGCCGAAACAGGGCCTCGATGACCGCTTCCGCCCTGGCCGGCGGTGCCAGCGCCTCGACCCTCAAGGCCACCCGGCCTTTCTTTCCCTGGGTGGGCCAGACCACGCAGTCCACGGCGCCAGCGGCGAACGCCGCTTCGCGCAGCGGCTCCACGTACTCTGGGGGGAAGTCATCCAGGTCGGTGGCGATAACTTCCACTTCGGCCGCTTCGCTGGCAACCTCCGCCACGATCAAGCGGAGCGCGTTGGGATACCCGGCCGGGTCTCGGGACCCCGCACCCCATCCGTGGGCCATGCCGCGCCACCGCTCCGGCGGCGGTCCGGACGACAACACTCGCAAGAGCGCGGCGCCGGTCGGCGTGGTCGCTTCGCCTTCCACCGGGCTGTCTGACGTCACCACCGCGCCTTCCAGCAGCAGGGCCGTCGCGGGTGCGGGAACCGGGAGCCGCCCGTGCTCGGTTGCCACCCAACCCCTGCCCACCGCCACTGGAAGATTGTACACCGCGGACACACCCAGGTGCTCGACCAGCTCGCACGCGCCCACGATGTCCAGCACCGCGTCCACCGCCCCGACTTCGTGGAGATGCACCCGCCCCGGTGCCACGCCGTGGACCCGACCCTCGGCGGCGCCGATCAGTTCGAAGGCCCGGATGGCGCGCTCGCGCGTGGTCTGGCTCACGTCGGCACGTCGCACGCGCTCCACGAGCTGCGATACGTGATGTCCGTGCCGCGCCCCCTGCTCGGCGGAGGGGATCGCGAAATCCACCTTGACGGCGGCGACCCCACACCGCGACACCTGCCGGATCTGGACGCCTACTTCCGGAAACCCGGTCCGCCGAGGAAGCGATTCCAGCGCCGTCCGGTCGGCCCCTGCACCGATCAGCGCGCCGAGGAGCATGTCGCCGCTGATGCCGGCGGCCGGGTCGAGAATGGCGATCCGCATGTGATGCCGCTACAGCCTTCCAATATCGCTGGTCGCTACCGATAAAGCCACCCAGCCCCAGTGTTGAACACCACCACGCGGTCTCTCCGTCCCACCTCGCCCCTCCCTGCCAGCTCCTCCAGCGCCGCTGCCGCGGCTCCGCCTTCGGGCGCCGCATCAATCCCATGCGCCATCGCCAGCATCTGCTGACCGGCGCACAGCGCTTCTTCGCTCACCGCCACCGCTCCTCCCCCGCTTTCCCGAAGAGCCCGAAGCATCAGCGCGCCGCCCAACGGAGCCGGCACCCGAAGGCCGCTCGCCACCGTCTGGGGGTCGGGCCAGGCCTCCGTGCGGGTCGCGCCTTGCTCGAACGCGCGTACGACCGGTGCGCAACCGGCGGACTGAACAGCGAAGAAACGGGGGAGCCGATCCGAGATCCAGCCGGTGCGCGCCAGTTCCCGGAACGCCTTCCACATGCCGATCAGGCCGGTCCCGCCGCCGGCCGGATAGATGATCACCTCGGGCGGGGACCACTCGAGTTGCTCGGCCAGCTCGAGCCCCAGCGTCTTCTTGCCCTCGATCCGGGAGGGTTCGCGCAGCGTCGAGACGTCGAACGCGCCCGTCGCCGCCGCGTGGGCCCGCGATCGTTTGCCGCAGTCCCCAATGTGGCCGTCCACCAGCTCGAGCGTGGCGCCGAACGCCCGGATC
>CAZVKD010000123.1:644-8999 GCA_964627675.1 uncultured Gemmatimonadaceae bacterium | reverse complement strand
GGATCGGCTACAGCGAGGTGCAGTTCGCGGGCTACTTCGGCCGTTCGCCGCGACAGATCCGCGCCGCATTGGACGCCAGCGGGCTCCAGGCGCCGGGCGGCCACATTCCGTTTCCGGCGCTGCGCGAGCGCTGGGCCGAGACCGTCGAGGCGGGCCTGGTCATGGGTCACCGGTACCTGGTGGTGGCGTGGATCCCTCCCGACGAGCGACGCACGATTGACGGCTACAAGCGCGTCGCGGAGTTGTTCAATCGCGCCGCCGAGCAGGCGCGCTCGGCGGGCATACTTTTCGCATATCACAACCACGACTACGAGTTCACCAGGCTGGACGGCGAGGTTCCTTACGACGTCGTGCTGGCCGCCGCGGATGCCGGGCTGGTCAAGGCCGAAATGGACCTGTTCTGGATCCGCAAGGGCGGCCAGGATCCCCTGCGATACTTCGCGCAGTATCCCGGGCGGTTCCACTCCGTGCACGTGAAGGACATGGACCGCGGCGGGACGATGGTGGACGTTGGCAAAGGCGTGATCGGCTTCGCGGACATTTTCCGCCACATGGATCAGGCCGGCATTCGCCATGTCTTCGTGGAGCACGATTCGCCGGCGGACCCGTTCGCCTCGATTCGGACGAGCTATGCGTACCTCCGACAACTGGACTTCTAGCGTGGCTCACATTCTCGTCGTTGACGACGATCGCGATCTGCGCGGGACGATCGCCAAAGTGCTGGCGCGCGCCGGCCACTCGGTCACCGAGGCCGGGGACGGCCTCGACGCCCTGAACCTGGTGGGCACGCATCCGTTCGCGATCGCCTTGGTGGACCTATTCATGCCGCAGATGGACGGGCTCGAACTGATCCCCAAGCTCCAGTTGCAGTCCCCGGCCACCAAGATCGTGGCGATGTCTGGCGGCGTGTTCGGCGGCAAGGCGGTAGATCTCTTGCGCTCCGCCGAGCGGCTGGGAGCCGTGCGGACACTGGTGAAACCGTTCGAGATGGATGCGCTGCTCGCGCTGCTGGAAGAGTTGTTGGCCGATTGACCCGGCAGGTCAGCCGAACCGCTCTTCGCTCCACGGCTCCCCGCGGTTGTGGTAGCCGGCCTGCTCCCAGAACCCCGGCCGATCCGCTCGCATGAACTCGATCCCGTTCAGCCACTTCGCGCTCTTCCAGAAGTAGAGGTGCGGCACCAGCATCCGCATCGGCCCGCCGTGCTCGGCATCCAGCGGCTGGTCGTTGTACCGGTACGCCAGCAGCACGTTTTCCCGGAGCAGGTCCTCGAGCGGCAGATTCGTGGTGTAGCCGCCGTAGGAATGCTGCATCACAAATTTCGCCTCGGGGGAGGGGCGGGCGAGCTTCATGATCTCGGCGAAGGGGACGCCCTCCCACACCGAGTCAAGCATGGTCCAGCGGGTCACGCAGTGGATGTCCGCCGTGATGCGCCTGGTGGGCAGGGCGGTGAACGCCGCCCAGTCCATCTCCACCGGCTGTTCCACGAGCCCGAACAGGCGCAGCCGCCAGGTCTCCAGGGCGATGATGGGCGTGGGTCCGTACGACAGGACGGGAAACTTCTTCGTCTCGTACTGGCCGGGCGGAATGCGCTCGCCGCCGTCTCGCGGACGCCGGGGATTGGCGCGTCGCAGCCGTGCCACGCGTTCGAGCGGATCAAACATGTCATCCGTCGAGCGCGGCTAGTCTCGAGACCGCGCGGCGCGCTCGAGGGCAAGCGCGACGCGCCGCTTGAGGTCGGGGGGGACGTCAATCCGCGCAAGCTTTTCGCGCACCCGCTCGATCACGGCGCGCTCGAACCCGAACTCGCTGGCGCACACGGCGCAGATCTCCAGATGCTCCCGCACGAGACGCATCTCTTCGGCTGACAGCTCGCGATCGAGATAATCGTCCAGCCGGCAAAACGCCTCCTCGCAGGTCAGCCGATCCACCGGTGTCATGGCCGCTCTCCGCGCGGCGCCGGCACCAGGCCGGCGTCCACCGCCACGGCCCACAGGCGTTTTTGCAGCAACCGGCGTGCGCGATGGAGCCTGGAGCGGACGGTGCCCACGGGAACGCCCAGCACGTCGGCGATCTCCTGGTAGGTCGAATCCTCGAGAAAGTACAGCGCCGCCACGGCCCTGAACTCCTCGGGCAGCGACTCGATCGCCCCGCGCACCTGCTCCACGTCCATGTTGCCGACCACCGTGCCGACCGGATCGGTGCCGGCCCTGTGCATCCCGGCGGCCTGGCTCTGCTCGTACAGGTACATCGGCGGCACGTCCTCGTACTCCACGGTTTCCGGTCGTCGTTTACGCTGGCGGTAACGCCCGAAGCACCAATTCACCAGGATCCGGAAGAACCATGCCTTGAAGTTCGTCCCCGGTTCGAAGGTCTGGAAATTCTTGAAGGCCAGGAGTGCTGCTTCCTGCACCGCGTCCTCCGCTTCCGCGCGATCGCCAAGCAGGTTGAGTGCCAGCCCGAACGCTCTGTCGAGCAGCGGCGCCAACAGCTGTTCGAACGCCTCTATGGAATGCGCGCCGGCCCTGGCGTCGCCCATGCGTGGTCCCGGAGCCCGCGGAAGGGGAGGCACTAATGTAGCGACGCCGGACACGGACTCCGCAACACCAACGGGTTTAACGACGGACGCCGGGGAAGAGTTCCTGACGCCCCGTGCCTCGCCCCTGGCGCCCGTCCGCGACGACTCGCCGATCCGTGCGGCCACCGGTATCTTTTGCGCCCCTTCCCTCACGGCGATCAGGCACCGCAGGGAGTCATGCAAACGCAGGGAGCCATTCTAATGAAATGCAGGTTGATGCTCGCCGGGTTGGTCCTCGCTTCGGCCGTCACACCGGCCATGGCGCAGCGCCGGCAGCAACAGCAGGCCGCGCAGCGACCCCAAGCCCCACAGATCGATTCCGCCTGGTACTCGTCGCTCCGCTGGCGGCACATCGGCCCCGAGGGCAATCGGGTTTCCGCGGTGGCCGGCGTCCCGGGCGATCCGCAGACCTACTACGCCGGCGCCGCCTCCGGCGGCATCTGGAAGACCACCGATGGCGGCACGCGCTGGCAGCCCATCTTCGACAGCCAGCCGGTCCAATCCATCGGCGCGCTCGCCGTCGCGCCATCGGAGCCGAGCATCGTATGGGCCGGCACGGGCGAGCCGTTCATCCGGAGCAACATCTCGCTTGGCTGGGGCGTCTATCGGTCCGCCGATGGGGGGAAGACGTGGGCCAAGATGGGCCTGGACCACACCGGCCGGATCGCGCGGATCGTCATTCACCCCCAGAACGCCGACATCGTGCTGGTCTGCGCCGAAGGTCACAACTACGGCCCGCAACCGGACCGCGGGGTGTTCCGTACGGCGGACGGCGGCAAGACCTGGGAGAAGACCCTGTTCGTGGGGGAGCACGCCGGCTGCTCCGATCTCGTCATGGACCCCAACAACCCCCGGATCCTGTTCGCCGGCACGTGGCAGATCGAGATCCACACCTGGGGCCGCGAGAGCGGCGGACCGCTGAGCGGCGTGCATCGGTCCACCGACGGCGGCGTGACCTGGACCGCGCTCGAGGGAAACGGCCTCCCCAAGAAGCCGTACGGCAAGGTGGGGCTCGCCATGTCTCGGGCGAACTCCAACCGCGTGTACGCGCTCATCGAGGCCGGGGACGGCGTCCCCATGAAGGGGCAGGAGACCCAGCTCGGCCGGTTGTGGCGGTCGGATGACGGAGGGAGCACCTGGCAGCGGGTGAGCACTGACCGCCAGCTCGCGGGCCGCACGCACTACTACAACCGCATGGCCGCCATGCCCGACAACGAGAACGAGGTCTATTTTCTCGCGGCCTCGTGGGCCAAGACGCTGGACGGCGGCCGCACGATCATTGATCCGCCGTTCACCGAAGTCCCCGGCGGCGACCATCACGATATCTGGATAGACCCCACCGACGGCAACCGCATGATCGTGAGCCACGACATCGGCCTCTCGATCACGGAGGTGCGCGGCCGCTCCTGGCGCGACGTGCAACTCCCGATCGCCCAGATGTACCACGTGACAGTGGACCATCGTATTCCCTACTACGTGTACGGCAACCGGCAGGACGGTCCGTCCGCGCGCGGCCCGAGCAACAGCAAGATGCAGAGCTTCTTCGGCGACGTGGGAATCCCCCGAGGCCTGTGGCACTCCATCGGGGGCGGCGAGAGCGGTTGGGCCACGCCAGACCCGGAGGACCCGGACATCGTCTGGTCCAGCGCCTCGGGGTTCGGCAGCGTGGGCGGCATCGTATCACGCTACGATCTTCGCACCGGCATCGCCCGCAACGTCGAGGTGTGGCCTCGCGCCACGATCGGCTGGCCCGCGGCCGACCTCAAGTACCGCTTCGTCTGGACCTTTCCGCTCACCATTTCCCCGCACGACCGCAACCGGGTGTACGTCGGCAGCCAGCACGTGCACCTGACCACGGACGGCGGCGTTACCTGGCGGGAGATCAGCCCGGACCTCACCCTGAATGACAAGAGCCGCCAGCAGATGTCCGGCGGCTTGACGCCGGACAACCTCGGGGTGGAATACGCGGGCGTGGTGTTCGCGATCGCCGAGTCGCGTCTGAAGCCGGGGCTGCTCTGGGCCGGGACCAACGACGGCCTGGTGCACGTCTCCCAGAACGGCGGGGCCACGTGGACCAACGTCACCGCGAACATCGCCGGCCTCCCGCCTTGGGGCACCATCAGCAACATCGAGCCGTCACGCTTCGACACCGCCACGGCCTACCTCACCGTGGATTTCCACCAGGTGAACAACCGCGACCCGTTCGTCTACAAGACCACCGACTACGGCCGCACCTGGCGCAAGATCGTGCAGGGGATCCCCCTGAGTCCGCTGTCGTACGCGCATTTCATCAAAGAAGACCCGGTACGGCGAGGGCTGCTTTACGTGGGCACCGAGAACGCGCTCTACGTCTCGTTCAACGACGGGGAACTGTGGCAGCCGTTGCAGAACAACCTGCCGCGCGCCCCGGTGTACGGAATCGCGGTGCAGGAGCATTTCAACGATCTGGTCGTGGCGACCTACGGGCGCGGCTTCTGGATTCTGGACGACATCACGCCGCTCCGCCAGCTGACACCCGAGATCGCCGCGACGGACGCGCATCTGTTCCGGCCGCGCGACGCCTATCGCTTTCGCTACGTGGAACCCCCGATGGCCCCGTTCCAGGACCCGGTGGCGGGGCAGAATCCCCCGTACGGCGCGTCGCTCCACTACTGGATCAAGACCAGGAGCGATGACAGCGCCACGATCACGCTGGCGGACGCAGCGGGCCGGACGGTGCGCACGTTCAAGGGGCCCATGCAGGCCGGGATCAATCGCGTGTACTGGAACCTGCAATACGACCAGTCCAAGGAAGCGAGAATTCGCCGGAGCCCACTGCATTCGGACCTGCCCGTGGGCCCGGATGGCATGGCCGCGCCCGGCGTGGGGCGGTTCGCCATCCTGGCGCCGCCGGGCAGGTATACGGTGAAGGTCAGCGCCGCGGGCCGGGAGATGACGCAGCCGCTCACGGTGCTCAAGGACCCCAATTCGGGTGGCAGCGAGGCGGAGATCGCCGAGCAGACCCGGGTCGCGACCGAGATCCTGAGCGACGTCAACGCCACGGTGGACATGATCAACTCCCTGGAGAACGCCCGCGCCCAGCTCGCCACCCTGAAGAGCGTCCTCGCCGCGGACTCAGGCGCCGCGGATATCCGCCAGCTCGCCGACTCCCTCGACCAGAAGCTGATCGCGGCCGAAGAGCCGCTGTTCCAGATCCGCGTGACGGGCCGGGGGCAGGACATCGTGCGCTGGCCCATGCAACTGGCCGAGCAGCTGCTCTATCTCGCGGGATCCGTTACCAGCTCGGATCACGGGCCTACCGCCGCGCAGCGACAGGTGCACGAGGAGCTGAGACGGGCGCTGCAGGGCGCGCGCGCCGGCTACGAGCGAGTGGTGAATCAGGACCTGCGGGCGTTCAACGAGACGCTGCGCCGGCGGAACATGCAGGGGGTGATTGTTTCCGCGCGGTGAACGGCGCTGCCTGAGACGGTCGGGGCTGGTGGTTTCCGATCGTCGCTGACCGCCCGAGCTTCACCACACCAGCGTGTGCGTGTACTTCACCATCACGGCCCGTCCCTGCGAGGCGGGCGGGATGGGGCTGCGCGAAAAGCGATCGGTGTTGACCGCCTCGTTATAGACGATCCACAGGTCGTTGCCCTCGCGCACGTTGTAGCGGAGGCGGGCGTTGACGCTGGCCACGTCGGCCAAACTGTTGTATTGCCAGAACGTGGCGAGCGAGAGGTGGGCGTCGTAGGCCGCCTGCAGGCGCAGGCGCAGCAGATGCACGTCCAGCGACAGGTCGCGATCGGGGAACCGGATCGCGTTGAAGCCGTAGTCAATGCCCAGCTCGAGATGGCGCGACGGATTCCACGCCGGGCTCGCGTTGAGCGAAATGCGACGCCCGTCGTAGAACCGGCCCGCCACCGCCACGACACTGGGCCGGAACGACGCTGACAATGGCGCGCGGTACCCCAGCTCCCCTTCGTGAAACCAGTAGGCGTTGGGTGGCACGGGTACGCCCGGCGCCAGCGCGAAGCTGTCCAGCACGCTCTCGTAATTCGCGCGATACGTGAGGTTGAGATTCCCCCCGTTCTTGAACTCGGCGCGCAACTCGGGCGAGAGCCCGGCGGACTCCGTGGTGCCGTCGGCGTTGCGCCGGAGGCCCTGGCCCGAACCCTGCACCGAGAGCGAGCGGAAGGGCGTCGCAGGACCCGTGAACCAGAGGTACTGGAGCCGACCTTCCAGCGAAGCGAAGTCGCTCCGCACATCGAACCCGATGCCGGGATTGAACGCCGCACCGGACCGAATAACCTCGGCGGCGTAGGATAGCCCCCCCTGGGTGCGCCGCTCCCAACGAAGCAGCAGTCGCCCGACATCGGCGAGACCCGAGCCCGGCGCGGCGTCCTCGAACGTTCCCGCCGCTTTCAGCGTGAGGTACTCCTCACCCACGGTCCGGAGCACGGCATCCGCGCCTACCGCGACGTTGTAACTGCCGTCCTGGCCCACGCGCGTGGTGACCATGGCTCCGACCGTCGAGTTTTCGTTCAGCACCCGCTGCCGTACCCGCGCCACCCCGAAGTTCTCGCTCGGACGCCCCAGGGTACTCCCGGTCTGCATGTTGAGCATCCCGACGTCCGCTCCACCCACCCGACCCACGAGGCGCAGACCTCCCAGCAGCCGGATCGGCTGCCCATCCACCAGGCCGATCCGGCGCGAGTGGAACAGCCGGCCCATGCCGCCCACGCCGAACTCGAAGATCGCCGCGCGCTCCTGAAAGAACTGCCGCTTTTCGGGGAAGAACAGCGAGAAGCGGGTGAGGTTGATCTGCTGGTCGTCGGCCTCCACTTGCGCGAAGTCCGTATTGGCTGTGAAGTCGAGCGAGAGATTCGCCGTCGGGCTGTACCGGAGGTCGAGCCCCGCTTCCCGCGTGTAGGCCCGCGTGACGTCGTAGCCCGCGGACGCGTCATCCAACACCGCGTTCCGCCGCCAACCGCCGAGGCCGTAGGGCGCCACGTACACCGGCTGCCGGCGGTAGACGCCCTCGAGGAGGACCCGCTGCATGCGCGACGGCTTGACGAAGGCCAAGCCGCCCGCGTTCGGCGGAATATCGGGAAAGATCTGCCGCTCGTTCTTGCGCGCGATGAAGCGATACAGTGCCATCCCCATCACCACCCGCCCCCCCACGTCCTGGAACCCCAGGCTCGAGAACGGGATTCGCATCTCCACGAACCACCCGTCGTCGCTCTGCGAGGTCTCGGCGTCCCAGAACGTGTTCCAGTCCGGATTCATCGGCATCCCGCTGGTGAACTCGGCGTCGTTCGACAGGGCGCGATCCGTGCGAACGCCGCCGGGGTTCACCACGAACCACGACGCCGTCTGGCGGTCGTTGTACGTGTCGAGCGCGATGCCGAGGAGATCGTCGCCGCTGTAGGCGTCGCGATACAACGTGTTGGTGCGCACCGACCCGGGGCTCGTGTCGTACAGCCGACCCGACACGTACAAGTGCGTCGCGTCGTACGCCACCCGGATCTCCGTCCGCTCGGTGGCTTCCCCGCGGTACTGCGGCGAGAACACGGTCAGGGGCGTGAACGGCACCTGGTCCCACGCAGGCTCGTCCACTCGACCGTCGAGCACGATGCGGCCCGTGAGCCTGGGCAGGCGGAGCGTATCCTGGCCCAGGGCCGGCGTCACGACGACCAGCAACGGAATGACCAGCAGGCGCATCGGTGTTCGGTGCCGGCCTGGCGGTGTAGGTGGCGATTGAGCAGCGGGACCGGAACGAAGCGCGGTCGAGAGCTGA
>CAZVKD010000123.1:0-634 GCA_964627675.1 uncultured Gemmatimonadaceae bacterium | reverse complement strand
TGCCATAAAACGAAAGCCGGAGAAGACCTCTCCGGCCCGATCACCCTTGCGGGCGCGGCCCGCGGCAGCCCCGCCCGGTCAATACTACGCAGCACCCGGTGGTGCGGCAACTACATCCAGGGCTCGTCCCCGCCCGGGCGGGCCCGGCGGCAGGGAAGCGGCCGAGTGCCCCAGGGGGCTTGCAGGCCCGTAGCCGGGAGGCAATGTATGATGGTGGTTGCGGCGCAACGCTCACAGCGGCTGTGCCGCCGGTGATGAAGCTCGCCGCGAGCCGAGGAGCGCGTGCCGACCAGCGTCACCCTGCCGAATACCGATCTCCGGATCACCGTCTACGGCGGGGTGGCGGGCGACGAGGCCGCGGGCGAGATCGGCGGCAACAAGATCCTGGTCGAGACGGGCGAGCGAACCTGGTTCCTCGACTTCGGCATGGGGTTCGGCAAGGTCGGCCACTTTTTCGACGAATTCCTCCAGCCCCGCACCGCCGTGGGGCTCCGGGACTACCTGCGGCTCGGTCTCATCCCGCCGCTCGAAGGGATCTACCGCGCGGACCTTACAGCCCACGAGCCCGACCTGTGGCAGCGATATCGCGCGCACCCCCACTACCGCCGTATCCAGCACCTGGACGGCATCCTGC
>CAZVKD010000122.1:1168-9054 GCA_964627675.1 uncultured Gemmatimonadaceae bacterium | reverse complement strand
GAGATTGACCGGCTGGTGACGGGCGGCACGGTGTATCACACGCCGGCGCCGTGGTTCAACCAGCGCTTCACGGTCGGCTTCGATTTCGCCGCGCAGGAGAATCGCACGCTGCGGCCGTTCGGTTTCGTGGGCGCGCCGCTGGGGCGCCTGCACGACGAGAAGAACAAGTTCTCCATCCTCACGGGTGACTACGCCGCCAACGCGGACTATCGGTTGACGGGCGGCCTGGCCGGGACCTTCTCCTTCGGCGGCCAGTACGTCGCCAATGAAGACTCCCGCACGTTCGCCTACGGACAGGACTTCGCCGGTCCCGGCGAGCCCACGGTGTCGGGGGCGGCGCTGTGGATCGCGGAGGAGGATCGCACCCGCGTGGTGAACGCCGGCTTCTTCTTCCAGAACATCTTCAAGTTGAACGAACGGTACTTCCTCACGGCCGGCGCGCGGTTCGACGGCAACAGCGCGTTCGGCGAGTCGCTCGGCCTCGAGGCCTACCCCAAGGTGAGCCTGTCGTACGTAGCGTCCGAGGAGTCCTGGTGGCCGAACGCGCTGGGCGAAATGAAGCTGCGGGCGGCCATGGGCTACGCGGGCCGGGCCCCCGACCCGTTCGACAAGCTGAAGACCTACAGCCCGACCACCTACGCGGGCACCCCGGCGGTGACGCCTCGCAACCTGGGAGACACGCTGATCGGCCCGGAGCGCACGCGAGAGATCGAGGTGGGCTTCGAGTCGGGCCTGGTGAACAACCGGGTCTCGGTGGAGTTCACCTACTATCACCGGCGCACCTCTGACGCGCTTATGAACGTGCGCCAGATCCCGTCGCTGGGCGGGTGGAACGCGCAGACGGCGAACGTCGGAGTCTTGCAGAACAAGGGCATCGAGCTGGCGGTGAACGCCACGGTGCTCGATAAAGCGGATTTCGGGCTGGACCTGGGCGGCACGCTCTACACCAACAACAGCCTGGTGGTCTCGCTCGGCAGCGCGGTCCCGTTTGCCGCGAACGGCGGCTGGGTTCAGGAAGGCTTCCCCGTGGTCGTGGCCCGCGGTAAGCGGATCAAGAACCCCGGATACGACGATTACTCCCCGGGGAACGGCGCCTTGGTGGGACCGGAAGCCATCGGCGCCCCGCTCGACACGGCGTGTGTCCCCGCCAACGGAGACCCGTGCGCGTCCGACGGGCAGTACGTCTTCGGGCCGCTCCAGCCGAAGCGCATCATCGGCGGCACCGCCACGCTGCGGCTGCCCAAGGGGATCTCCATTTCGGCGCGGGGCGAGTATCAATCCGGTGCGTGGATCGCCGATGGGTCGAGCGACAACGCCCTGCAGCGCTCGGTGATCTGGCCCACCTGCCGCCGGGCGTACCTGGTGCTCCAGTCCGACGGCACCGCGAATGACGCCGCCCAGCGCACCACGGCGCTCACGCCCTGGGAGCAGATCGCCTGCCCCGGCGCGGGTCGGGTGTACGACTCCGACATCTTCTGGTACAAGCAGGACTTCCTGAAGTTGCGGGATCTGACGGTCTCGATCCCGGTGGGCTTCGCCGTCCCGGCGGCTGAGACTGCCACGCTCCGGGTCAGCGTGCAGAACTACTTCCGGAAACTGTACGACATGGCGCTGTTCGACCCCGAGATGACGGGCCGCGATTCGCTCGACGAGCAGAACCGGAGCATCAGCGAGCACCTGCCACCGCCGGCGACGCTCACCGCGGCGCTGCGCATCACGTTCTGAGGGAGGGGCCATGAACAGCTCTCATAGCAATACCGGACGGCCCTTCCTGAGGGGACTCCCGCACGCCGTTCTGCTCGCGGGGACCCTCACGGTCGGGGCTTGCAACTTCGACGTGGTGAACCCGGGCCCGATTCTGAGCGACTCCCTGGACAACCTCACCGGCCATGCCTCGGTGGTGAACGGTATCCAGCGGAACCTGGCGGACGCCCTGGACCAGATCGCGTACTGGGGCGGGGCCTTGTCGTTCGAGCTGAACCCGGCCGGGTCTACGGGCAGCTACGGAATCTTGCCCAACGTGCAGGAGGGCATTCTCGACGATAACGACGGGAACGGCGACTGGAGCGCCGCCCAGCACGCGCGTTGGACGGCCGAGGATGCGCTACGGCGGTTCGCGCGAGTGTATGATCAGGCCACCTACGACAAGACCCTGTTCGTGGTGCAGGCCGCGCTGACCGCCGGATACGCCAATCGCCTGCTGGGTGAGAACATGTGTCAGGCAGTCATTGACGGCGGCCCGGCTGAAGCTCACACGGTGTTTTTCACGCGGGCCGAGGGCCATTTCACGGAGGCCAGGCGCATCGCGGCGAACATCATCGCGGACGCGGCCATTGCGACCGCCACCAAGAACGCCGCGCGGCGCCTGGACTCGGCGGCCACCGCGGGGCGGGCATCGGTGCGCGCGAGCCTGGCGTCGTTCAACGCCAACAACCCCGCGACGTGGGCGTCTGCGGCCGCCGACGCCGCGGCGATCGCCAACGCGTTCCGGTACAACGCGTCGTACTCCACCACCGACCTGGGGTCCTACAACTTCATTCAGTGGGGCAGTTCGACCACCGCGCGCACCGCCGGATCGCCGTATCGAGCGCATACCGAGTGGGGCACGTACTTCGAGCAGTTCGGGACCACGTTCGATTCTCGGGTGCCCTGGAGTACCACCACACTCACCGGGGATGCGGCCGTCGCACGGTTCGCGGGCCTCAGGGTGCCATGGTATCCCCAGGCCAAGTACACCTCGCAGGCGTCTCCCATTGCCCTCTCGTCGGGCTGGGAGATGCGGTTGATTCAGGCCGAAGAGGCGCTGGTACGGGGCGACTTGCCTGCTGCGACCGGGTTCATGAACCAGCGGCGGGCCAACATCGGGCGGCCGAACCTGGCGCCTGCCACGATTGCCGATGGCTGGACCGAACTGAAGCGCGAGCGACAGTTCGAGCTGTGGCTCGAGGCGCGGCGGCTGGGAGACCTCAGGCGCTGGGCGGCCGCCGGATCGCCCGGAACGACGTTCGACGGCCTGTGGGTGGATGAGGCCAACGGCCTGCCGGGCGGCGTGAAGGACAACGTGTGGACCCAGCGCGAGACGATGACCTCGCCCCGGGTTCGCTCGGTGTGCTGGCCGATCGGGCGCTCGGAGCGGGAGACGAATCCGAACATCCCGTAACGGTCGGCTCGCGTGAACCGGCCCGGTTCGTGGCCGTGTTCTCCGACCCGCCGGCGAGGCTGCCGGCGGGTCGGGTCGTTTTCCGGGTCTTCAGAAGGGCCTCGCAACCCGATGCCGATATGATCCCCGATGAGGTCGGGGTGCGACCCGCAAACTGGTGAGGATCATTATCTTCCGATTGGCGAGCGCGTTGCGTTCACGTGGCGGTAAGTGAAACACGTGGCCGACGGCGCGCCGGTGGCGCCGGATCGCGCGGTGAGGGTGAAGGCGACTCGACTCTTTGGCTTCTAGCCCGGGGAGGGGAATGAGGCGACAGGCACTGCTGGGCCTGCTCTTGTGGGGCGGCGGCCTTCCCGCGTGCTACCGCTACCAGCCGGTGACCCTCGAGGCGGTTCCGGAGGGCGCCACGGTGCGGGCGGTGCTGTCACCTTCGGCCAGCGCGGCCCTGAAGGAGCGACACGGTATCAGCAGCGGGAGCCATCTTGAAGGGACCGTGTTGGAGGACTACGGCGCCGCGGTCGCTTTGTGGGTGGCCTCGGTACCGGCCTCGCCAGAGTTCGGCTCCGGGACGCTGTACCAGCAGGTGGACGTCCTGAAGTCCGACATACTCCGCGTGGACCTGCGCGAACTCGATCGCGGCAAGACGGCGTTCCTCGCCCTTGGCGGGGCGGCCGCGGTCGCCGTCGCCGCGCGGGCGGCGCTCTCCGGAGGCACGGGCGAGTCCAACAGCGGCGGGGGCGGCGTCCCGCCCGAGAGCCGGGGCACGCGGCTTCCCATCGTCATCCTGCGGTTCTGATGCGTTCGGCCCGCGGCGACGGCTCTGCTGGCGGGCGGCACGGCGGCAACACAACTTGACGGGACTGCCGCCTGGCGCGGCAGCCACGTCATTCGCGTTCACCGGGTTCAAACAGAGGTCGGCCTCCACGAACCTCCTGGACGCAGTTTCCGTCATCCTTCGGCTGGCCGCGCTGGGTTGGTCCATTCTCCTGCTCCGGCGGGTCCGCGATTGGCGCCTGGGGTTCCTCAGCGCCATGCTCGCGCTGATGGCCGCGAGCCAACTCGTGCCCGCGTTCGGCCCCGGCCCCGCCGCCGGTGACGCCTTCCACCCCACCGATATTCCGTCGCTGCTCGTGAGCCTGGTGGCGCTCGCGGCCGTGGTGTTCTACGGGCGCGTGCTCGCCGACCACCGGAGGGCGGAACAGGCCCTCCGCGTCGAGAAGGCGCACATCGAGCAACTGTTCGAGGGCGCGCCGGAAGCCGTGGTACTGCTCGACAACGACGGACGGGTGCTTCGGGTCAATGCCCAGTTCACCCGGTTGTTCGGCTACCAGCCGGATGAGGTGGTGGGAAAGGCCCTCGACGATCTGCTCGCCCCAGCGGAGCTGCGGGAGGAGGCGGCGGCGCTCACCCGGCGTGTGGCGGCCGGAGAGCGCATCGCCCACGAGACCGTCCGGCGTCGCAAGGACGGCTCTCCGGTCCACGTGTCCGTGCTCGGGACCCCCGTGCGCGTGGGCGGGGGACAGGTCGCCGTGTACGGCACCTACCGAGACGTCACCGCGCGCAAACGGGCCGAAGCGGAGCTGGAGCGATCGCTCGCGCTGCTTCGGGCCACGCTCGAATCCACCGAGGACGGCATCCTGGTCGTGGACAACGACGGCCGCGTGGTGACGTACAACCGGAAGTTCATGGACATGTGGGGCATCCCCGATCTCGTGATGGCCACGCGAGACGACCGCCGCCTGCTGGAGTTCGTTGGCGATCAGTTGAAAGACCCGGACGCATTCCTGGCACGGGTCCGCGATCTGTACCGCGATCCGGAGGCGGAACGCTCCGACACGATCGAGTTCAGGGATGGTCGGGTCTTCGAGCGGTATTCCCGGCCGCACCGCATCGGGGGAAAGACCGTCGGTCGCGTGTGGAGCTTCCGGGACGTCACCGAGCGGCTCCGCATGATTGACGCGCTGCGCGTGTCGGAGGCCAAGTTCTCCATGGCCTTCCGCCTGAGCCCCGACATCGTCACGCTCAGCACGCTCGACGACGGTCGGTTCGTGGACGTGAATGAGACGTTCGTGCGTGCGACGGGATTCAGCCGGGAGGAGGTGATCGGCCGCTCGGTGTGGGAGTTCGGGCTGTGGACGCGCCCCGAAGACCGGGAGCGCATGGTGCGCGAGCTTCGGGAGCACGGCTCGGTTCACAACCTCGAGCTGCAATTCCGGGTGCGCAGCGGCGAGCTGCGCACCGGTCTCTTGTCCGCCGAGATCATCCAGGTGGAGGGGCGGCCCTGCATCCTGACCGTCAGCAACGACATCACGGAACGCAAAGAAGCGGAGCAGGCGCTGCGCGAGAGCGAGGAGCGATACGCGCTGGCGGCCGTGGGCGCCAACGACGGGCTGTGGGACTGGGACCTCAAGGGCAACCGGGTGTTCTTGTCCCACCGCTGGAAGGAAATGCTGGGCTACGCCGAGTCGGACATCGGCGCCGACCCCGACGAGTGGTTCACGCGGATCCACCGGGCCGACGTGGACCGGTTTCGGTCCGCGCTTTCCGCCCACCTCGATGGGCATGCCGGGCACTTCGAGTGCGAGTACCGCATCCGCTGCAAGGACGGCTCGTTCCGCTGGGTGCTGAGCCGCGGCGTGGCCGTGCGGGACGCCACCGGGGCGTCATATCGCATGGCCGGGTCACAGACCGACGTGACCGCGCGGAAAATCGCGGAAGAGCGTCTGCTGCATGAAGCGATCCACGATCCGCTCACCGGTCTGGCGAACCGTGCGCTGTTCATGGATCTGTTGGCTCGCAGCGTCGCCCGAAGTCGCCGGCGGCGGGAATACCTCTTCGGGGTGCTGTTCCTGGACCTCGATCGCTTCAAGGTCGTCAACGACAGCCTGGGACACGTCGTGGGCGACAAGCTGCTCGTGGCGTTCGCCAGCCGCCTGCTGCGGTGCGTACGACCCGGCGATACGGTGGCGCGGCTGGGCGGCGACGAGTTCACGGTGCTGTTGGAAGACATCTCGGACGAAAGCGACGCCACCCGCGTGGCCGAACGGATCCACGGCGAACTTCGGGCGCCGTTTCACCTTGACGGGCACGAGGTCTTCACCACGGCCAGTATCGGCATCGCGCTCAGCGCCTCGGGGTACGACGCGCCGGATCACATCCTGCGGGATGCGGACACCGCGATGTACCGGGCCAAGGCCGCCGGCAAGGCGCGGCACGAGGTGTTCGACCCCGGCATGCACACCCGGGCGGTGGCGCTGCTTCAGCTCGAGACGGACCTGCGGCGCGGTCTCGAGCGCGAGGAATTCCGGGTGTTCTATCAGCCCATCGTGCGGTTCGACACCGGCGCGATCGTGGCGTGCGAGGCGCTGCTCCGATGGGAACATCCCGATCGCGGGCTCCTGCTCCCCGGCGACTTCGTCCCGGTCGCGGAGGAGACCGGGTTGATCCTCCCCATCGGGGAGTGGGTGCTGGAGCAGGCCTGCCGTCAGGCGGCGGAGTGGCAGCGGGTCGCGGGCGATCCCAAGCAAGAGCCGCTCGGCCTGTGCGTCAATCTCTCCGCTCGACAGTTCGCGAGCGCGAATCTGGTGGAGCGGCTGGTGGACACGCTGGCCCGCACCGGCCTGCCACCGAGCAGCCTGAAGCTGGAGGTGACGGAGGCGGTGCTCCTGGCCCAGGGCGACGCGCTGCACGGGCTGCTGCCGAAGCTCAGGAAGCGCCAGATCGAACTCTACATTGACGACTTCGGCACCGGGTATTCGTCCTTCGCCGCGCTCACCCGGTTCCCGATTCGGGCGCTCAAGGTGGATCGGTCCTTCGTGGCGGACCTGGCCGCCACCGGCGGCGGGCGTGAGGCCATCGTGCGGGCAATCGTGACGCTGGCCCGGAACCTCGACCTGGAGGTGATTGCGGAAGGCGTGGAGACGGCGGAGCAGCGTCGGCTCCTGTGGGAGATGGGCTGCGAGCTCGGGCAAGGCAAGCTGTTTTCCGAACCCGGCGAGGCCGCCAGGGTGAGCGCGCTGTTCCGCAAGCCCCGGAGCCGGCGCCGGTGAGCGTGGCTCCGCTCCCCGATCTCGTTCTGGCGCAGGTTCGAGCGGAGGGGTTGTTTCCGGAGCCCGGTGTGGCGCTGCTGGCCGTGAGCGGGGGGCCGGACTCGATCGCCTTGCTCGACCTCATGCACCGCCTGGCACCCGAGCTCGGGCTCACGCTCGTCGTGGGTCATGTGGATCACGGCATCGCTCCCGGCAGCGCGGCCGTGGCCGGCGCCGTGGAGCGGTGGGCGGCCCGCTATGCGCTGCCCATTCGAACCGCGACGCTCTCGCTGGGTGCCCGGGCGTCCGAGACCACGGCCCGCGCCGCCCGCTATCGGGCACTTCGCAACCTCCAGCGGGACGTACACGCGCGCTATCTGGTGACGGCGCACCACGCCGACGACCAGGTGGAAACCGTGCTGCTGCGAGTGCTGAAGGGCAGTGGCATGGCGGGCCTGGCGGGCATTGCGCCTGCCCGCCCCGGCGGCCTGACGCGTCCCTTGCTCGCGTTCGACCGCTCCACGCTGCTCGGCTGGTTCCGTTCTCGGTATCCGGACCCCGCCCTGTATCCACCGATTCACTGCGATCCCGCCAACCGAGATCCACGGCATGAACGGTCCTGGGTTCGTCAGTCTCTGGTGCCGGTCCTCGCCGCCCGGTTCGGTGACGACGTTCGGCGGCGCGTGCTCGATCTCCAA
>CAZVKD010000122.1:0-1158 GCA_964627675.1 uncultured Gemmatimonadaceae bacterium | reverse complement strand
GCGCGCTGGGACCCTTCCTCCCACCATTCCTGGACCGGCACGCCGTCCGTGACCGGAGGGCGTGGTCAGAAGTGCTGCGGGCACTGCCCGGGCTCGAGGTCCGGTGCGACCCTGGGAGGGTCTCGCTGTCTCGCCGGGCACTCGGGGGACTCGGCCCAGCGCTGGCGACGGCGGTGTTGGAGGCGGCGGCCCGAGAGGTCGGGCTCACGCTCGGTGTCCGCCGGGCGCGGGACCTGTACGGGTTCGCTCCCGGAGCCGCGAGCGGGTCGCGCCTGACGCTGGGCCGTGGCTGGATTGCGGAAACCGCGTTCGACCGCCTCATCTTTCGGCATCTGCCGGCCGCCCCACCTCCGCCGCCGGCCGTCTGGGGCGACGCGCCGCGGGGCGCTGTAACGTGGGGTGATTGGCTGATCGAGTGGGCGGCAGGCGCCGCCGGTCCCACGGATCGTGTCTCGTTCGTCACCTGGGTCACCCCGGGGCCGGGAGAAGTGCGAGCGCGCCGGACGGGAGAGTGCCTTCGGCCCCTCGGGTTCACCGGGCATCGGCCACTCACCCGGCTCCTCATGGAGGCCCGCATCCCGCGAAGCGACCGGCCGTCGTATCCCGTGCTGAGTCGCGCGGGAAGTGCGCTCTGGCTGCCCGGGGTGTGCCGCAGCGATCGGTGCGTTCCATCCGTAGGCGCCCCGGCGCTGCGCGTCGAAGCGCGTCGGGTGAGCCCGGGCGTTGGCCTGCCGGGGTGATCCTGGGTAGAATTGGGATGACGCCGGCGGCCGCTCCCGCGACGCGGCGTCAACCAAACCATGAGCGAGCGCATACCGCCCAAGAAGTTCACCGTGAACTCGATGAGCAAGAACGTCGTGTTCTGGCTGCTCATCGTCTTGTTGTCCATTGCGTTCTACCGCATGGTGAATCAGGCTCGCGCGGAGCTGGTGGACGTGAAGTACTCCACGTTCAGCCGCGAGCTGGATCGGGACAACGTGGCCTCGGTGGCGATCACCGGCGGCCAATTCGTGCAGGGCGAGTTCAAGCAGCCGGTCCGGGTGGACGGCCGCGAGGTCCAACAGTTCAGCGTGATGCTGCCGGTGCAGCATTCGGAGACGTTCGTGGCGCGCCTGGAGGCGAAGGGCGTTCCCATCGAGGCCAAGGAGCCGCGGCCGT
>CAZVKD010000121.1:0-9092 GCA_964627675.1 uncultured Gemmatimonadaceae bacterium | reverse complement strand
ACGCCGACCGCCCGCAAGACCTCGGCCGCCCGAGGGGAAAGATCTCCGAGGTTGCCGAGCGGTGTCCCGACGACGTAGAGCGTGCCGGACGCTACCAGCGGACGGCCCACGGCACCTGCTCGTAGAACCCCGCCCGCTGGAGCACGAACCGCTGCTCGCGGGTGGCGTCGCGCAGCACCGTGGGCGCCACGCCGGGGGCAATCACCTCGAGGTCCTGCAACAACTGGCGGCACCAGGCGGCCAACGCCCGCGTGGCGTCCTGGGGCGTGGTCACCAGCTCGACCGGCTCGTGATCCAGCGGTTGCGACAGTGCCGCGAGCGAGGGGTGCGCACCCTGCAACGCGTCTTTCGCCTTCAGCGAGCGTTGCCGCGCTTGCCCCGGGACCTCGCGCTCGGCGATCTCGACCAGGCGCCAGAACAGCTCCCGATACGATTGCAACAGCGCATCGCTCGCCTGGCCCGGGAGATCCCGCGCCGCCTGAAACACCGAGCCGGTCAGCACCGCGGGCTCGCCCTTCGGCCCGGGCCGGAACAACCCCTCCACGTGCTGCGCCACCGTGACGTCCGCGGCCTTCCCCGCGAAGAACCCGTTGGCGAATCGCCCGCCATCGAACCGCAGGTAACTGACCTTGCCGCCGGCAATCAGTTCCAGCACGCCGGTAAACTTCTCGCTCTGGAGAACGGGAAAGAGATCTTCCGGCTTCCGCAGGTTGGTGAACCGGGGCTCAGCCGGCGCGGCGCAGCTCTGATACATCCAGGCGAGCTGCTCGACCGGCGCGTCGCAGAACGCCATCTCCCCGCGCTCCACCTCCGCCTCGACGTCGCGCAGCACCGCGCTGATCGGCGCCACCTCCCGCCCCTCGTCGGTGAATCGCGCCGCGTTGACCACCTCGCCGCCCCGCAGGAACAGCAACGCCAACTCCTGCGGGAGCCAGGCCGCGACGTATCCGTCCACCCGGCCGTCCCGATCGATTTTGGAGAAATGCAGGACGTTCTCCAGGTGGATGTAGGCGAGCCGGGTGCGGTGGATCTGCACCCGCTCGCTGGGGAAGGTCAATTCCGCTAACCGGACTGGCGTGGCAGGAAGCCGGATCGTGCTCTGGCGCATGAGCCCGCACCGAGCCGGCCGCTGGGCCGGCTACTCGAGGTGCTGGTTGAGCTTGGTGACAAGATACGACTTCGGCACGGCACCGACCACGGTGTCCACCAGCTTGCCGTTCTTGAAAAACAACAGGGTCGGAATGGATCGGACGTTGAACCGCATCTGGGTCCGCGGGTTAGCGTCCACGTCCACCTTGGCGATCTTGACCCGTCCCTCGTACTCCTGCGCCAGCTGCTCCAACACCGGGGCCACCATCCGGCAGGGTCCGCACCACTCGGCCCAGAAGTCCACGATGGCCAGTCCCTGATGCTGTTCGATCTCCGCCGCAAACTCCTCGTCGCTCACGTGGGTCGGCTGCGCGACTGCCATGAGATTCTCCCGTCGGTTATGTTGCGCGGGGAGCCCCCCGCGCGCGGTTCATTCATCCGTTGATTCCAGGAGGCGCCGTGCCCTCGCACGCCCCCACCGTGGCTCACATCGGCCTGGCGGTTCGTGACCTGTCGGCCGTCGCGTTCTACCGGGACATCCTCGGCGCCGAGCCCGGTCCCGCCCAAACCGCCGACGGCGCCACCATCGTGTCCCTGCCGCTGGGCGAGGTGGACATCGAGCTGCTCGTCCCCAACGCCCCCGACAGTCCCGTCGGCAAGTTCCTCGAGCGACGCGGCCCCGGCATTCACCACATTTGCTTTCGCGTGCCCAACCTGGAACAGGCCATGGACGCCTGTCGCCGGCACGGCTATCAACTGGTGGACGACACCCCGCGCGCCGGAGCGGGCGGCCGCCGCATCGCCTTCATCCATCCCAGGGCGACCGCGGGGATCCTCCTCGAGTTGACCGAATGACCTAACGACGCCGCCCCACCGGCGAGTTCCCGGACCCGGACGCGGGGGGGCGTGGGCGCTCCGGGCGGCGGGGCGCACCGACGCTGCGGATTCCCGGCCGCCGCGAGATCAATCTCCGCCACGAGCCAGCCACTCCCGTGGCGAACCATGGTGAATGGCACGACCGGAGTGCACCCGTTCCGGGTCAGCCGCACCTGCACCACTCGCCGATCCGCCACGGGCATGACCTCGGCCTGCGGTTCGAGCAGCTCGTATTGCTCGTGCGCCAGATAGGTCCGGATGACGGTGAGCCGCTGCTCCAGCTCCTCCCGACGCATGTAGGTGTTCGCCGGTCCTCGGCTGGATCCCCACAGACTCCCCATGCCGGCGAGGCTCTGGGCCCTGACGGCGTTCATGAAGCCTCGCACTGCGGCTTCCGGGCTGGCCGGCGCCGGCGCGCCACTTCCCCGGCCGCACGCCGCCACCAACCACAACGATCCAATGACGGTCACGAGCGGTCGCGCTTGCGCCACGTTCGCTGCCCACGCAGAGTTGAGCCCGGTTCGAACCTAACCACTTCACGGAAGGGCGAGCAAGCCGATATGCGGCTCTACATCAACGTGGACCATGTCGCCACCGTCAGGCAGGCCCGCCGGGCAGCGGAGCCCGACCCCGTGGCGGCTGCCCTGCTGTGCGAGCGGGCCGGCGCGGACGGCATCACCGTCCATCTGCGGGAGGATCGCCGTCATATTCAGGACGACGACGTGCTGCGGCTCGCCCGGAGCATCCGGACCGTGCTCAACCTCGAGCTGGCCACGGCGGCGGACATCCTCCGATTCGCTGCCAAACTGCGACCGCACCAGGCTACCTTCGTCCCCGAGCGCCGCCAGGAAATCACCACCGAGGGCGGGTTGGACCTTGGCTCGCCCAGGAGCGCGGCGTACAAGCGTCTGGCCGACGCCATCAGGCGGCTCAAGGACGCCGGCGTGCGCGTGAGCCTGTTCATCGGCCCGGACCGGGCCACGATTGACCAGGCGTGCACGTTAGGCGCCGACGCCGTGGAACTCCACACGGGCGAGTACGCGCACGCGCACCCCCGATCGCGGAAAGCCCTGGAGCGCCTCAGACGCGCGGCCGCGCACGCCCGCGACATCGGTCTGGCAGTGCACGCCGGGCACGGGCTCACCTACGACAACGTGACGCCGGTCGCAGCGATACCACAGCTGGAGGAGTTGAGTATCGGGCACTCCATCGTGAGCCGGAGCATCATGGTGGGGATGGAAGCGGCCGTTGGGCAGATGCGTTCGATCGTGGACCGGGCCCGCGGGGGGCGCTGAGCCCATCTCGGGTCTGCATTTGACCAAACTATCGGTGGGATCGTAACTTAGCCCACCCACACCCGCGAGTTCATGGCCGATTCCATCGGGCTGACCGACTTCTTCGCCATGGAGGCCGCCGACTACCTCGAGCGCCTCGACGGGCTGATCTCCAAGGCGACGTTCGACGTGGAGGAGTTCCTGCGGGTTTCGCGGGCGCTCCGGGGGTCGGCGCTCATGGCAAATCAGCAGATCATCGCCGGCGCCGCCGCCGGCTTCGAGCAGGTCGCCAAGGCCATCCGCGAAGGGCGCCAGCAGTGGGATGCCCGGACGAAGCAGACTGTTGTCCGCGCGGTGGACGACTTCAAGGTGCTGGTTCGGCGTTTGCGGGAGTGGACATCCGCCGATGACGAGAAGGTCCGCGCCATCGGCGCGAGCCTCGAAGAGGCGGCTGGCTCGCCCGCCCCGGCGGCCAAACCCTCTCCGCCCCAAGCGGCGGACGCCCGAGCGCGAGCGCTCATTGCTCAACAGGGATCCACCCTGGCCGCCGCACTCGAGGCGGCCGCAAAGAGCGTGAGCGCTGACCCCAGGGCGACGGCCGGGCTGAAGGCGGTGCTTCAGGTGACGCAGCCGCTTCGCGGCATCGCAAGCCTGGCGGACTACCCGCCCCTGCCCGACATCCTCGACGCGCTCGAGCGCACCATCGGCGAAGCCCAGCGACAACCGCGCCCACCCGAGCAGCTCGCCGCGGCGCTGCGCGCCGCGGCTGCGGCGGTCTCCCGAGCGGCGCGAGAGATCGCGGCGGGCGGGCAGACGGACCCGGAGGCGCCGGAACTTGCCCACCTGGTAAGCCAGCTCGGGGCGGTACTGGGCATTGACCGGTCGGTGCTCCCCATCGAGGCCCTGTTCTACGACGACCAGGGCCCGCACACGGTGGAGCCCGGCATCGCGCCCATGACACCGACGCCTCCCGGCGGGCTGCAACTGGTGCCCCACGGCGAATACCTCTTGCAGGCCGCCGACGGCATCGAGCGCTCACGCTCGGTTGCCGAGCGTGAGCTTCGGGCGCAGGGGCTGCTGGGAACCTTCCGCACGCTGGCGGCCGGCGGCGACGGGCCGCTGGCGGAGGCAGCCGCGGCGCTGGGTCGCGCCGGTCGAGACGCGGTGGCCTACGGGATCGATCCAAGGGATTTCCATCGCTTCGCGGTGGCCTACGGCCTTGCCGGCGAACAGACCGCGGAATTCGTAGCGCACCTCAGGCGGGCTGGAAACGCACTCGCTCAGGCCGGCCGATTTGCCGACCCCGGGGTCGCGGCAGAATTGAATGCCGTCACCGCCGCGCTACGGCAGGCGGTTTCCAGGGCGCTTTCCGTCGCTCCCGCCCCCGCGGCGGTACCGATCGAGCAGTTGGCGCCGAGCGTGGAACCCGCCGGGGCGGAAGTGGGGGCCGCCGCGGCCACCGATGGCGAGCCTCCGGACCTCGCCGGCAGCTATCGGCGCTACGAGCGATTGGTTGCCGCGTTTGGTCTCGACAATCCGTCCGTGGACACCCTGCTCGCGGGGTCACCGGTGCTCCCCACCGCGGCACCCCAGCCGCCCATGCCGGCGAGCAGGCCCGCTGCGGCGGAAGCCCGCCGACCGCCGGCTCCGCCGCCAGCCGGGGTCCACCTGGCTCCCACCGCACCTGCCGCCCCGGGACCGGAAGTGCCCATCGAGACACTGCTCTACGATGGTCCGGCCGCGCTGGAGCGGGCGCTGGCGCTCCGCAACGAGGTACGCCGAGCGCTCGAGGGCACCACGCCGGACACGGAGGCCATCCGGGCACTCCTCGAGGAAGTCTTCGATCTCGTCCAGCTCGGACAGCATCGAGGCCGCTAGGGCGGAGCGGGAAAGCGAGACGCGGAGGAGCCTGAGGTGGCCCGGGCTCCTCGGCCTGGCGGTTTCCGCGCTGTTGTTGTGGTGGACCTTGCACGATGTCGAGTTCCGGGAGGTCGTCGAGCGGACGCGCCGCGCGCGCTGGTGGCCGTTCGTGGGGGCCGTGATCGTGGGATCGCTCACCTTCCCGCTCCGCACCCTGCGCTGGCGCCTCCTCCTGATGCAGGACGGCGTGCCGCTCGCGTTGGTTCCGCTGTGGCATGCCACCGCGATCGGGTTCATGGCGAACAACCTGCTGCCCGCACGGGCCGGCGAGGTCGCGCGGGCGTACGCGGCCCGGCATCTGCTGGGGATCCGGTTCACGGTGGCGTTCGGGTCGGTGGCGGTGGAGCGCGTGCTCGATGGAATCGTGCTCGTGGCATTGATGGGTGTGGCCATCGCCGCCGGTGGACTTCCGCGAGGCACCGCTGTGGGCGGCGTGGCGCTGACCGATATCGCGAGCGTCGCACTGCTGGTGTTCGGCGTGGCGCTGGGCCTGGCGCTGGCGGTGGTTCACTGGCCCGGTCCCGCCCGCGCGCTGGTCCGCGGCACGCTGGGCCGGGTCCTTCCGGGGCGAGCGTACGCCAGCCTCACGCGGGTTCTCGATGGGTTGCTCGCCGGCCTCGACTCGTTGAAAAGCGCGCGGCGATTCGGGCTGGTTACGGCCTGGTCCGTCGTGGTGTGGGCGACGGGCGCCGCGTCCTACTGGCTCGGCTTCCAGGCGTTCGGGCTGGACGTACCCTGGAGCGGCGCCGTGCTGCTCCAGTCGCTGGTTGCCTTCGGGGTCGCCATTCCTTCGTCCCCCGGGTTCTTCGGCCCGTTCGAGGCCGTCGCCCGAGCCACCCTCGCGCTCTACGCCGTACCGGTGGCCGCCGCCGTCTCTTTCGCTGTGGCCTACCACCTGGCGGCGTTCATCCCGATCTCGCTGCTCGGCCTCTGGTCGCTCTCGAGGGCGCACTTGCACATGGCGGATCTGCGGGCGGCGGGAAACAAGGGCGAGAAGCCGGGCGAGGGCATGAACGGCATACCGGCATAAGGGCATAGCGGCGTGGTGGCCCCGATCGAGCGCGTCAGCATTCTGGCCCACGCCAAGGCCAATCTGTTTCTGCGGGTGCTGGCCCGGGAAACCTCGGGCTATCACACGCTGGAGACGTTATTCACGCTCCTCGATCTGGCCGATGAGCTGGTGGTGGAGCGGGCCGCCGGTGGGATCGAGCTCGAGGTCGAGGGCGCCGACACGGGGCCGGTGGAGCAGAACCTGGTTTATCGGGGGGCCAGGACGGTGCTGGACGCCACGGGCAACCGATTCGGCGTTCGAATCACGCTCATCAAGCGGATCCCGGTTCAGTCCGGCCTGGGTGGGGGATCGAGTGACGGCGCAGCGGCGCTTCTAGCCGTGAACCGCCTGGCGGGAGACGCCATCCCGCGTCACGAGTTGCTGCAGTTCGCGGCCCGGCTGGGCAGCGACGTGCCGTTCTTCGCCTCGGGGGCGCCGTTCGCGCTGGCGTGGGGTCGAGGGGAGCGGCTGTTCCGGCTGCCGGCGCCGAAGCCGGCGCCGGTGCTGCTGGTGGTGCCGCCATTCGGATCGGACACAACGGCCGCCTACGGTCAGCTCGACGACTCCCGCGGGGCCGGTTTCCAGCGCGGGGCCGTGGTGCTCGACACGGACGCCCTGACGACGTGGGGCGGGATCGCCCGGCTGGGCGGCAATGACTTCGAGAGCGTGATGTTCGCGGGCAGGCCGGCGCTCAGCGGGCTGTTCGAGCGACTCGCCGCAACGCGGCCGCTCCTGGCGCGGATGACCGGGTCGGGCACGACGCTCATCGCCGTGTATCGGTCGGAGGGGGACCGGGAGGCCGCCGCGATGGAGCTGGGCGAGCGGGAGGGCCGACTGATCCGAACCGCGACGCGCGCGCACCCGCCCGAGGGGCCCAGCGGCCCCGCAGCGCCGTGACACCGCCGCCTGCTAGATTACTCCGCGCGGTTGCCATCGCTGGCCCCTCGTCCAACGGCAGGACACCGGACTTTGGATCCGGGAATGGTGGTTCGAGTCCACCGGGGCCAATGCCGGATCCACCAGGGCCGGCCGGCTCTTGCTCGTCCCCCGCCCGGCTGAGACTTTCCCGCCTTCATCCAACGGAGCGGTGCTCCCCATGCGCGAGCGCACCAGCCGCCGCGCCTTCCTGAAGTTCCTCGCCTCGAGCCCGCTCCTCAGCCCGCTCAGCGCCCTCGCGTGCCTCGGCGAGCGACCCGCGCCCGCCACTGACACCGCACGCCTGGGGACGCCAGGGACGCCGGGCGAGCCCGATCAGGACCTCGGTGAGCTGATCAGCTCTCCCGATCAGGCGCTGGACGTGTTCGATTTCCGCGTGAGCGCCCAGCGCGCCCTGCCACCCGCCCATTACGGCTACATCGCCACCGGCGTGGATGGAGACGCGACGCTGCGCGCCAATCGGGAGGCGTTCGCGCGACTGGCCCTTCGCCCCCGCCGTCTCGTGGGCGTCGAGTCGCTGGATACCCGTACCTCGCTGCTCGGCAGCACGTGGGAAACCCCCATCGTCATCGCGCCGGCGGGGAGCCAGCGGGCGTTTCACCCGGAGGGCGAGCTGGCCACCGCGCGGGCGGCCAAGGCCGGGCGCCATCTCCAGATCCTCTCCACCGTCTCGTCCACCGGTGTCGAGCAAGTCGTCGAGGCTCGGGGCGAGCCGGTCTGGTATCAGCTCTATCCCACGTCCCGATGGGACGTGACCCAAAAGCTCCTGGCGCGCGCCGAAGCCGCGGGTTGTCCGGTCGTGGTTCTCACCGTGGACCTCCCGGTCTCGAGCAACCGGCTCACCTTGTCGCGCTACATCAAGCGCGACAGCCGGGACTGCCGCCAGTGCCACGGCGGCGGCGATCCCTACGCCGAGCAGAACACCACCCTCCGGCGCAAGCCGATGTTCGCCGGCACCGACGTCACGGACGATCAGTTCGACACGCCCGCGCTCACCTGGGACTTCGTGGACCGGCTGCGGGATGCCACGCGGATGCGCGTGGTGCTCAAGGGCATCGTGACGGCCGAGGATGCCGCGCAGTGCCTGGCGCACGGCGTGGACGCCATCATCGTCTCCAACCACGGGGGACGCGCCGAGGAGAGCGGGCGCGCCACGCTCGACAGCTTGCCTGAGGTGGTCCGCGCCGTCCGCCGACGGGTGCCCGTGCTGGTGGACGGCGGGATTCGCCGCGGCACGGACGCCTTCAAAGCCCTGGCACTGGGCGCCGACGCGGTGTGTATCGGGCGGCCCTACCTCTGGGGGCTCGGCGCGTTCGGGCAGCCGGGCGTGGAGAAAGTGCTGTCGTTGCTCCGCGCCGAGCTGGAGACCGCCATGCGTCTGGCGGGGACTCGGACGCTGCGGGACATCGGGCCATCGGCCGTGGTGCCGGCGTGAGGGGACACCGCGCCGTTGCCGCGCTGCTTTTCCTCGTGGCCGGCGCCGGGCCGGCCGCGGGACAGCAATCCATGCTGGTCCGCGCCGAGCGGGTGTTCGACGCGACGTCTTCCGAGATCCGAACCGGCTGGGAGGTGGTGGTCACCGGCGATCGGATCACGGCCTCGGGGCCAACGGGGAGCGTCACCCGTCCCGCCGGCGCGCGCGTGATCACGCTGAGCGGCCTCACGCTCCTGCCGGGTCTGATCGAGGGGCACTCGCATCTTCTCCTGCACCCCTACAACGAGACCCCCTGGAACGATCAGGTGCTCTACGAGCCGCTGGCGCTGCGCGTGGCCCGCGCCACGGTGGCCGCCCGCGCCACGCTCCTGGCCGGCATCACCACCACACGCGACCTCGGCACCGAGGGCGCGGGATACGCCGACGTGGGCCTCAAGCAGGCCATTGATCAGGGCATCATCCCCGGTCCTCGCGTCATCGCCACGACGCGCGCGATCGTGGCCACCGGTAG
>CAZVKD010000120.1:2482-9118 GCA_964627675.1 uncultured Gemmatimonadaceae bacterium | reverse complement strand
AAGCCGATGCGCTGGCTGCCACCGTTCGGCCGATCTACCAGTATCAGGGCGGCGTCCTGGATTCCGTCACGGCGCAGGCCGAGCGGCTGTTCGCCGCGCTCGGTGCGGCAGCCACACCGTCGGCCCTCATGGATAGTGCGCGGGCGCATGGGGTCCGTCTGTCCACCGAGGAAGCCGCCTACCTGGGAGCCGGCCGCCGGCTCTCGGCCTTCCGGACGGCGACCGTTCGGCTTCTGGGCCGCGAGTTGGCCCGCGGCGTGCCGGCGGCCGGCACCGTGGAACTCGAGATCTCACCCGAGATCGCCGTCCGCCGCGACGGGCGGGAGCGCGTGACGCCACGGGACTCCGTGGCCACGTTCGAAGGACTGCTGACACGGAGAACGGTTTCCCACCCCGCTCCTCAGTCAACCACCGGCGACCAGGTGTTCGTGAAGATCATCCACGCCCTGTTCCGGCCCACCCTGATTCCCAACGTGCGAGAAACCGAAGCCCGGCGGGCGGACCTGCGTGCCAGCGTGGATTCCGTCGGGGGGCGGGTTCAGGCGAACGAGCGCATCGTGGCGGCGCACGAGGTGGTCACGCCGGAGGTGTACCGCCGCTTGCTGGCCCTGCGCGCCGAGTTGGCTCGCCGCGGCGAGAGCGACGGCACTTTGGGCGCCGCCCTGGGGAGCATTCTCAGCAACGCCATCATCCTGAGCATCTTCTGGCTCCTCCTGCTCATTTACCGCGGATCGGTATATGCGGATCTGCGGCAGATGGTGGCCCTTTCGATCATCTTGGGCGTGACCATCGCCGGCGCAGCGGTGAGCCGCTCCCTGCTGAGCCAAAGCCCCGAACTCATTCCGCTCCCGTTCGCCGGGATTCTGATCGCTCTGCTGATCAGCGGGCGGGTCGCCTTGATCGCGACGCTGGTGCTGGCCCTGCTGCTCGGCACCCAGCCTGCCTACGGCGGAGCGACCGCGCTCTATACGGCGGCGGTGGGCGGCGTGGCGAGCGCGATGGCGGTGCGACCCATTCGCCGGCGGTCCCAGCTCCTGTGGGCCATGGTGGCCGCGACGGCCGCGCTGGGGCTCGCGCTGGGGTCGCTGGCGCTGCGGCACGCGATCCCGGCCAGCGACCTCCCCGCTGGGCTGATGCGGGCTGCGGTGAACGGCGTGGGCTCCACGGCGCTGGCGGCCATTGCGCTACCGATCTTCGAGAGCTTCACGGGCATCACCACCAATCTCACGCTGCTCGAACTGTCCGACCCCGACCGCCCGCTCTTGCGGCGCCTGGCCACCGAGGCGCCGGGCACCTACGCCCACAGCGTGGCGATGGCGAACCTGTGTGAGGCGGCGTGCAACGAGATCGGTGGCAACGGCCTGCTCGCCCGGGTGGGGTGTTACTACCACGACATCGGCAAGGTCCGCCGGCCCCAGTATTTCGTGGAGAACGCCGCCCCCGGGGTCAACCCACACGACGGGCTCCCGCCCGAGACCTCCGCCGAGATCATCCGGAGGCACGTGAGCGAGGGGCTGGCCCTGGCGGAAGAACACGGCCTTCCGCCGGCGGTGCGCGCCTTCATCCCGGAGCACCACGGGACCTCGGAGATCGCCTATTTCCTCGAGCGAGCCCGCGCCAGCAGCGGCGTTGCGCCGACCGACGGTGCCTATCGCTACCCCGGCCCCAGGCCGCGCTCGGTGGAAACGGCCGTGGCCCTCCTGGCCGACGGGGTGGAAGCGGCGATTCGAGTGCTGGACGAGCCCACCGACGCGCGGCTGCGTGAGGCCATTGATCACCTGTTCGAGCAACGCATCGCCAGCGGGCAACTGGCGGAGGCGCCGCTCACGCTGGCACAGCTCGACCGCGTGCGAGACGTGTTCCGGCGCGTGCTGAGCGGCATGTACCACGGCCGGGTGGATTATCCGGCGAGGGCCGGTGGCATCTCAGGGGACTGGAAAGCGCCGGCCGGGGCCTGAACTGAACGTTCAGGCGCACGGGTGCGCGGAACCAATACCGCGGCGAGCGGTGCGGCGGGTGATCACCAGCGTCCTCGAGGGCGAACGACGATCGCCCGCGGCCGTGAGCGTGACCTTTCTCTCGGCGCCCCGTATGCGCGCGCTCAATCGGCGAGCCCTGGGCCGTGATCGCGTCACCGACGTGATCGCGTTCGCGATGATCCACGCCGGCCGCGGCGCCGCCGACATCTACGTGTGTCCCGCCAAGGCGCGGGCGGCTGGCCGACTGTGGGGCATCCCACTGCGTGAGGAACTCGTGCGACTCATCGTGCATGGTCTGCTGCACGCCCTGGGGCACGATCATCCCGAGGGCGCCGGGCGCACGGCGTCTCGCATGTGGCTGCGCCAGGAGCGGTACGTGCGCCGCCTGGTCAGCGGGCTGCGATGACCGAACGACTGCTGGCCCTGCTGGCGCAGGTGGCCGCCGTGGCCGCCGCCGTGTGGGCGGGGGTACTCGCGCTGGTCGAGCAGTCACCCACCATCTCCCGGACCGTGGAAGAGGAGCAGGGGCAGGAGCGTGTGGCCCTCCCGGTGTATCGGGCCCTGCACGTGAGCCGACTCGCCCTCATGATTGTTGCGGGGATCGCCGCGGCGCGCGCGGTGGGTTGGTGGGACCGGCCGCGCCCCTTCGGGTGGGGTGCAGCCGCCGTGGCGATCGCTTTCCTGTACGTCGTGGCCGACGCGCTGCCCCGCATGATCGGCGTCCTGGTTCCGGAGCTGGCAACGGCCGTTGCGCCCTTCGGGAAACGCAGCCTCTCGGCCTTCCGCCCGCTCCTGTCGCTCGTGGCGCGGGCTGAACGGGTGGTGGTGCGGCTGTTCCCCCGGCCAACCCCGCACGCCGTGCTCGGGCCCGCCCAACGGGACATTTTGCTGGGCGTCTTTGCGCTCCAAGACACCACGGTGGCCGACATCATGACGCCCAGGCTCGACATCCTGGCGGTGGATGTCTCGACCGAATGGACCGAACTGGTCGAGCGCGTGCGTCGCGCCGGACACGCCCGACTTCCGGTCGTCTCCGGAACGCTGGATAACGTGGTGGGGGCCCTGCAGGCCAGGGACCTCGTCCCCGCGGTTGCCGGCGTGGCCCCGGTGCCGGCGCGATGGCAGGACCTGATCCAACCAGTCCAATTCGTTCCCGAGAGCAAGACGCTCGACGCCCAGCTTCGCGATTTCCAACGGGCGCCGGGCGATCTGGCCATCGTGGTGGACGAGTTCGGCGGCACGTCAGGGCTGGTGACGCGAGAGGACGTGCTGGAGGAGGTGGTGGGGGAGATTCACGACGAATACGACACGGACGAGCCGCCGGCCGTGGCGCGCGATGCGGACGGGCGGCTCAAGGTGGACGGCCGCCTCACGCTCGATGCCTTGTCGGAGTTGCTCGGCATCCCGATCGCCCACGAGGACATCAGCACCCTGGGCGGCTTGATCTATGCGGAACTGGGACATGTCCCCTCGGCGGGGGAAACGCTTACGATTGGCGGATATCGCGTGGTGGTGGAACAGGTGCTGCGCCGGCGCATCGGGCGCGTGTCCATCGAGCGCCTGCCCGAGGCCCCCGCGGCGGAAAGCGCTGCCGCGGGCGAGCCGCCGGCGCCATGATCCGGACCTGGCTGATCGTCGCCGCCGGTGTACTTCTGGCGGGCGTCGGGACCTCGGTGGGCATGGGAGCCGCCGCGATGAGCCGGCTCGAACTCACCCGATGGGTCTCCCAGCGCCTGCGCGGCGCCGGCGCCATAGGCTCGCTGTGGGCGGCGAGCGGGAGGGTGCTCGGAACGGCAAGCGCTGCAGCCACGATCGGTACGCTCCTCGCCGCGGTCGGCATCGCCGCCGCGGCCGACCCGTTGCCGCCAGCGATGTTCGGCATCGTGGTCGTGCTGGTGGCCGTACCTGCCGTTGCAGTGTTGACCTACGCCGTGCCGCGGGCGGTTGCGAGCCGCTGGCCCGAACCCATCGTTCGGGCCACGGCGCCCTGGTCGGAACGGCTGGGGCGCTGGCTGTCGCCCCTGCTCCCGCCCGCGCCGGGTACGCCGCAGGCGGGCCTCGCGTCGGTCATTCGCTCCGGCGGCGGCGAGGACGTCTTCGAGCCCGACGAACTCACGGTCCTCTCGGGCCTGTTCGCATTCACCGAGCGCCCCGTGCGAGACGTCATGACGGCGCGAACCGACATGGTCGCCGTGTGCGAAGGCACCCCGCCCGTCGAGGTGGCCCGCCGCTTCGCCGAGTCGGGGTACTCCCGCCTGCCCGTCTATCGCGACTCCCTCGACAACATCACGGGGTTCTACTACGTGTTCGATCTGCTCAACGTCCGGCCCGGCGGGGAGCTTCGGTTGCGCCCGGTGATCTCCGTGCCCGCGTCGAAGAAATGCGCCGATCTGCTCTTCGAGGTGCAGCGCGAGCGACGCCAGGTGGCCGTGGTGCTCGACGAATTCGGGGGCACCGCGGGGCTGGTGACGATCGAGGACCTGCTCGCGGCGCTGGTCGAGGAGATATTCCCCGGCGGCGATCGCACCGCCGCACGGGCGGGCGACCTGCCTCTCCTCGAGGTGGACGGCACCACGCCCGCCGCCGACGTGGCCGCGCGGTTCAATGTGGCCTTCCCGCAGGGCGGAGACACCATCGGCTGGTTGCTCACTCGGCTGGCGGGCCAAATCCCGCGACCGGGGGAACGATTCGTCCTCCGCGGCCTCGAGTTCGACGTCCTGGCCGCGTCCCCCACGCGCGTCGAGCGCGTCGTGGTACGCCGCGTGCCGGTCCCCGTTCGCACGCTTCCAGCCGAAGAGCTGTGAAATGAGCCCGACCCTTCGTCGCTTGCGGCGCTACCTCCTTGTGGGACTCATCGTCATCGCGCCGGTGGGCCTGACGGTCTACGTCCTCGCATGGCTGTTTCAACGACTCGACTCGATCCTCGGCGCCCCGCTCAGGCAGATCGTCGGATTGCACGTGCCGGGGCTCGGCTTCGTTCTGCTCACGGTCACGTTGCTCCTGGTGGGGTGGCTGGTCCATCTCGCCGTGGGCCGGCAACTCCTGCACTGGTGGAACCAGGCCCTGGTTCGCTTCCCGCTGACCGGGCGCATCTACAACACTCTGAGTCAGATCGTTCAGGGTCTGGTGGGCGGTGACCGGCGCACGTTCCACCGCGCGGTCATCGTGCCCTACCTGGCCGAAGGGCTGTGGGCGATCGGGTTCGTAACCAACGAGGAACCCGAGCTGCTGTCCACCGTGGCTGGCGAGCCGTGCCTCACGGTCTTCCTCCCCACGCCGCCGAATCCGGCCACGGGATTCCTCCTGGTGGTCCCCAAGCGCCGGGTGCGGGATCTCCCCATTTCGATCGAAGAGGCCGTAAAGCTCGTCGTCTCCCTCGGCGCCGTCTCGCCGGCCGTGGCCACGGTTCAGACCGGCCGCCAGGGGCTGGACCTGGACAGCCTGCTCCGGGGGGACCGGCTGTGACCGAAGCCGCCCGGCCGCTCCGCGAGGAGCTGCTCGCCCTGGCGGGGTCCGGCGATATCACGCGATTCCTGCGGGAAGCCAGGCGGATGCACCCCTCGGACCTGTCCGACGTTCTCGCTCAGCTCGACCCGGAAGCGCGATTGCGCCTGGTGCAGGCCCTGCCGCCGGCCACCGTGTCGGACGCCCTGGCGGAAATGGAAGCGGAGGAACACCCCGAAGCCGTGCTCGCGGCCCTGAATCCGGAGCAGGCCGCGGACATCGTGGACCAGCTGCCGCCCGACGACGCGGTGGACCTGATCGCCGAACTACCGCCCGAGAAGGCCGCCCGGATTCTGGCGTCCGCCGCGCACCGCGCCGATCTCGAACAGTTGCTGCGCTACGACGAGGCCACGGCCGGTGGCCTCATGACCACCGAGTTGGTGGCCGTGCGGGAATCGGTTCCCGCGGGCGAAGCGATCGAGCAGATTCGCCGGCGGGGGGAAGAGGTCCCTGACCTCTACCAGGTCTATTGCGTTGACCCTGACGGCCGCCTGAGCGGCCTGCTCTCGCTCCAGCGGTTGGTGCTCGCGCCGCCGGATCAACCGGTGCGGGAGATCATGGAGCCCGCGCTGGCAGTGGCCAGTCCCGATCTCGACCAGGAACACGTGGCCCGCCTCATGGCGCGATACAACGTGGCGGCCGTCCCCGTGGTTGACCCGGACGGCCGACTCCTCGGGCGCGTGACCTTCGACGACGTGATTGACGTGGTGGAGCAGGAGAGCACCGAAGACCTGCTGCGGCTCAGCGGCGTGCCGCAGGCGGAGCATCTTGCCGGGACCTGGTGGGAGGCCGCCCGCCGCAGGCTCCCCTGGCTGTTCGTGAACACGTTGACCGCGCTGCTCGCGGCCGCCGTGGTCTGGGCCTTCCAGAACACGATCAACGCGCTCGTCCTCCTCGCCGTGTACATGCCGATCGTGGCCGGCCAGGGCGGCAACGCCGGAACGCAGGCGCTCGCGGTCACGGTGCGGCGACTCGCCCTGGGCCAGATCCCCAGGGGGCAGGAGTGGTCGGTGGTCGGCAAGGAGATCGCGGTTGGCGGGTTCAACGGGCTGGCGGTGGGTATGGCCGTGGGCCTGCTGGCCGCGCTGTTCGGCGGCACCCCCCTGCTCGGTCTCGTGGTCACGCTCGCCATGTGGGCCAACCTGGCCATCGC
>CAZVKD010000120.1:0-2472 GCA_964627675.1 uncultured Gemmatimonadaceae bacterium | reverse complement strand
TTTGGTGGGCTCGCTCGTGCCCCTGGTGCTGCATCGGTTCGGCGCCGACCCCGCCGTGGCAAGTTCCATGTTCGTCACCCCGGTCACGGACGCCTGTGGCTTCTTGCTGCTGTTGGGACTCGCCTCGTGGGCTCTGTTGTGAGCCACCCGCGGTTGCGTGGCGCAGCGCCAAGAGGCGAAGTTGTTGCCATGGCGGTGGACCGGCTCCTCGAGGGGATCCGGCGGGGGGATGTCGGGACCCTCGCTCGAGCCATCTCGTTGGTGGAGAACGGGCGAGACGGCTTCGAGACGCTGCTCTCCGGACTGCACGGGCTGGTGGGCCGAGCCCACCGGATCGGGATGACGGGCCCACCCGGGGCGGGGAAATCCACGCTTACCGAGCGGCTGATCCGGGACTACCGGGCGCGCGGCCGTCGGGTAGCCGTCACGGCTGTGGACCCCACGAGTCCTTTCAGCGGCGGCGCGCTGCTCGGTGATCGGATCCGCATGGAATCGGCCTCCCTCGATCCCAACGTGTTCATCCGGTCCATGGCCACGCGCGGCGCCGCCGGCGGGCTCGCCACGACCACGCGCGAAGTGTGTGACGTGCTCGATGCCTTCGGCTTCGAGCGGATCATCGTCGAGACCGTGGGTGTGGGACAGGCGGAGCTGTCCATCGCCGCCACCGCGGACACGGCGGTCCTGGTCCTGGTGCCCGAGTCGGGCGACGGGATTCAGGTCCTGAAGGCGGGCGTGATGGAGATCGCCGACGTGTACGTGGTCAACAAGGCCGATCGGCCGGGGGCCGACGCGCTCCAGCGCGAGATCGAGGTCATGCTCGGGCTGCGGCGGGGGAACGCCTATCGGCACGTGGCGGCGCACCACGGCACGGGTCACGGGCGAGCGCCCCGAGGAAGCGGCGGCGGCGCCCCTCCCGGCGCATCGGCCGGCGCGGGGGCGGCGCGGGGGGAGGCTGAATGGGAGCCCCCGGTGCTGCGCACGGTGGCGACCCGGGGCGATGGCGTGGAGGCACTGGTGGCGGCCGTCGAACGGCACGGCCAGCACCTGCGGGCCTCGGGCGAACTCGAGCGCCGGCGCCGCCATCGCCTGGAGCGCCTGACGCGCGAGGTGGTGGAACGCGCCGTGCGCCAACTGGTCTGGCGCAGCCAGCAGGGCGAGTCGCTGTTGCGCGAAGGCCTGGACGACGTCGTGCGCGGGGCTCGAAGCCCCTACGACCTGGCCCGAGACATCGTATCTACCGTAACCGACGGGAGTCATCATGGGTCAGGCTGAGCTGGACGCCTGGCGGCCGGAATACGACGGGGCACCCAAGCGGGACGCCGAGTTCCTGACGCAGAGTTCCGCCGAGGTCGAGCCGGTGTACACCCCGGCCCATCTGGGGGACTTCGACCACGACGCCAAGCTGGGGTTCCCCGGCCGGTATCCCTTCACGCGCGGCATTCACGCCACGATGTACCGCGGCAAGCTGTGGACCATGCGTCAGTTTGCCGGCTTCGGCACGGCGCAGGACGCCAACCAACGCTTCAAGTTCCTGCTCGCGCGAGGGCAGACGGGCCTTTCGGTGGCGTTCGATTTCCCCACATTGATGGGCTACGACTCCGACCATCCGCGGGCGGAGGGGGAGGTGGGCCGCTGCGGCGTTGCCGTGTCGTCGCTGGAAGACATGGAGACGCTCTTCGACGGCATTCCGCTCGATCGCGTCTCTACGTCCATGACGATCAATGGGCCGGCGGCGATGCTGTTCTGCTTCTACGTGGCGGCCGCCGAGCGGCAGGGAGTGGATCCGCGCGCGCTGCGCGGGACCATCCAGAACGACATCCTGAAGGAGTACATGGCGCAACACGCCTGGCTCTATCCGGTGGAGCCGGCATTGAAGATCATTGTGGACCTGTTCGAGTGGGGCGCGCAACACACCCCGCAGTGGAACACGATCTCCATCAGCGGCTACCACATCCGCGAGGCCGGCGCCACCGCGGCGCAGGAACTGGCTTTCACGCTGGCGAACGGTTTCGCCTACGTGGAGCGCGGCCTGGCCCGCGGGCTCGATGTGGACGCCTTCGCGCCGCGCTTGTCGTTTTTCTGGGACATCCACAACGACTTCTTCGAAGAGATCGCCAAGCTCCGCGCTGCCCGGCGCATCTGGGCGCGCCATATGCGCGAGCGCTACGGCGCGAAGAATCCCAGGTCCTGCATGATGCGGTTCCACTGCCAGACGGCCGGCGTTTCGCTCACCGCGCAACAGCCCATGAACAACGTGGTGCGGGTGGCCTACCAGGCGCTGGCCGCGGTGCTGGGCGGCACGCAATCGCTGCACACCAACTCCCTGGATGAGACGCTCGCGCTCCCCACCGAGGCGTCCGTGCAGCTCGCGCTCCGCACCCAACAGATCCTGGCCTACGAGACGGGCGTGGCCAACGTGGCGGACCCGCTCGGCGGTTCGTACTGCGTGGAGGCCCTGACCGATCGCCTGGA
>CAZVKD010000119.1:0-9129 GCA_964627675.1 uncultured Gemmatimonadaceae bacterium | reverse complement strand
GTCAAATTCAGAATTGTTTTTTTATTCCCGACATTGAAAAGTACGTCTTTTATTCACCATTGATCGACGTGGGATCGCATCAGATTCGGAAACAGAATTTGGTGGCCGCCAAGAATGAAGTTCGAGCCGTGTGTAACTTTTTGTTACGACCGGGCGTGTTCAGTTTTTTCAATTTGATCACGGCCTCGATATTGGGTGTCGAATTGCCGCGTCGTTGCGGAACAGTGTTCTGTGGCGTCTGTGCGGCCGCCGTGGCGGGCTGCACGCCTCGCAATCCGTTCTCGAAGAGCGCCCGCCACTCCGGGGGCACCGAGGCGGGATCCTTCAGGAAATCTTCGTAGAGAGCCTGCGCGAAGCCCGAATTGACGGTTTCGAAGATATTTTCAAACACGGCGGGCGTGCGGGTCGGTGTCCATGCGAGCAGAACCTGGAGTGCAAGATAGTCCGCCCCGCATGGCAAGTCGAGTTGACCGGGTCACCGGCGGCTCGAGCGGGGCCGGCGCTGGCCAAGCCCTCCGACAAGTCTGGAAAGGGTGTGCCCATGGGAACGTCGGCGGAGGTCGAGGACCTCAAGCGACAATTCGCGGCGATCATGGCGGACGCCAGGGCGCTCGCGGATTCGCTGAGCGAAGACGCGTTCAACCGGCAACCGGCGCCGCGTCGCTGGTCGCCCGCGCAGTGCATCGAACACCTCAATATCACGGCGCGAAAGATGCTTCCCGGCTTGAAGGGCGCCGCGCAGGAGATACGTCAGCGGGGGACACCCGCTTCGGGGCCCACCTGCCACGGCCGGCTCATGGGCTGGCTGATTGACAGCATGGAGCCGCCGCCCAAGCGACGATTCAGGACCGGCACGGCGTTCGTTCCGCCGAGCCAACTGTCCAAGACCCAGGTCATGAACGACTTCCTTGCGCTGCACGACGAGCTTGCGCGGACGCTCGAGAGCCTGAACGGCCTCGACCTGAACGGAGCGAAGATGCAGTCGCCATTCTTCAAGCTGTTGCGGTACAAAGTGGGCTCCGCGTTCGCGCTGCACGCGGCGCACGACCGCAGGCATCTGTGGCAGGCGAAGGAGGCAATGGCGGGCACGGCCACAGAAGACCGAACCCGTCGGTGACGCGGGCTTCGGGCGGTTCCGTTTCGTCGCGCGTACGTCCGGCACTGCGGGCGCATCCGGGACGGGCGGGCTAGCGCCACTGTCCTTCGTCTCACCGGGAGGATCCAATGGTCGCGGTACCGTCAACCATGCTGCCACTCGGCACACCGCTGCCGGATTTCTCGCTGGCCAACGCGGTGGACGGACGCCGTGTGTCGCCGCGCGACTTCGAGCGCGACCGAGCACTGCTCGTGATGTTCATCTGCAATCACTGCCCCTACGTCAAGCACGTGCTCAACGAGATCGGGCGGATCGCCGCGGAGTACCGCCCCCGTGGTGTGGGAATCGTGGCCATCGGTTCTAACGACGTACGGGCGTTTCCCGACGACGCGCCGGATCGGATGAAGGCGCTCGCGTTGGCCGAGGGGTGGGCGTTCCCGTATCTCTTCGATGAGGCCCAAACCGTGGCGAAGGCGTTCAACGCCGCGTGCACGCCGGAGTTCTACCTTTTCGGGACGGACCGGACCCTGGTGTACCGGGGGCAGCTGGACGACAGCCGACCCAACAACGCCGAGCCCGTAACGGGACGGGACCTGCGCGCGGCGCTCGATGCAGTCCTGGCCGGGAAGCCGGTCTCGCCCGATCAAAAGCCGAGCGTGGGGTGCAACATCAAGTGGAAGCCGGGGAATGAGCCGGCGTGGTTTGGCGAGGTCCCCCGATAGTCTGACGGGGCCGGCCGAACCCGCTGGGGTCAGCCGACCTTGCGGGTCTTCCGCCGCATGAAATCCATCAGGATGTATTGCCCCAGCGTCATGGTGCTGGTGAAGTAGGCCTTCCCGCGAGAGATCTCGCACACCCGCTTCACGAACTCCACCAGCAAGCGCTCCCGCGCGAGCATGAAGGTGTTGATCATGATCCCGGCCCGGCGGCACTGCGCCACCTCGCGATAGGTCTCCTGGAGAATCCGCGGGTCCAGCCCCATGGAGTTCACGTACACTCGGCCGTCCGGCAGGGTGAGGGCCGACGGTTTGCCGTCGGTGATCATGATGATCTGCCGCATGTCGTTCTTCTGCGACAGCAGCAGGCGCCGCGCGAGCTTCAAGCCCTCCGCCGTGTTGGTGTGATACGGCCCCACCTGCGCCTGCGCCAGCCGCTCGATGGGAATCTCTTCGGCGGAGTCGTGGAACAGCACGACCCGCAGGGAGTCCCCGGGGAACTGGGTGCGAATGAGGTGCGTGAGCGCGAGTGCCACCTTCTTGGCCGGCGTGAAGCGGTCTTCGCCGTACAGCACCATGGAGTGCGAGCAATCCAGCATCAATACGCTGGCCGCGCTGGAGCGATACTCGGACTGGAAGACCATGAGGTCGGGGTAGTCGAGGTCAATGACCGGCAACCGGCCGCCGGCCGTCCCGCGCATGCGGCCCATGGCCCGCGCCAGCGTGGCAGGGACATCCAGGTTCAGCGTGTCCCCGAACTGGTATTCCCTCGACGCCGCCTCGGCTTCCACGCCCGTCGCGAGGTGCGAGGTATCGTGACTGCCGAAGCTCGACTTGCCGACGCTGCCCAGGAGATGACGCAGCGCGCGATAGCCCAGGAAGTCCAGGCCTTTGTCGGTCAGGTTGAACTGCACGTGCTGCGCCGCCGACTGCGCCTGACCACCGGGTCCAAAGACCGGCTGGTGTCCCTGCGGGACGCGCGGCGCCTGGTCCAGGTTGAGATATCCTTCCTCGAGCAGCTTCCTCACGATCTCATCGAGTAGCTCAGCGAGTTGCTGCTGGACCTGCTGGTCTCGCGCCGGGTCCCCCGTGGACTCGCCGCGCAACACCTGCAACATCTCTTGACTCAACTTCCCCGAGTTCATCAGCGCCTGAAGAATGGCCTGGCGCAACGCGTCGAGCGTGCGATCCCCGTCGTCTGCTCCAAACTCGCCCCAGTAGGGATGCTGCATGGACCCACCGGCGAACCCGGATTGCAGCAGGAAGTCGCTCAGTTGATCGAGCAGTTCCTGCAAGTTGATCGCGTCGAGCAGTTCAGGGATGTACTTCGAATACGTGATGGAGCGCACGGGACGTGTCCTCAGACTTGTTGAAACACTCGCACTCGGCGATTGTTTCCGCAATGCTCGCCGGCCCCGAACCCGACCCGACGCCGCCCGGCGGCCCGGCGGCTCGGGATCCCCAGGGATCGGCCGACCTCCCGCGGGCCGATGGCCCCGCCCGCCGGCTTGTCTCATCCACCCTCACGGGCGTATTCCCCGCACTTCGGCACCGGAGCTTCCGCCGATTCTACGTGGGACAGCTCGTCTCCTTGCTGGGCACGTGGATGGGCTCGACGGCACAGGCCTGGCTGGTGCTGCTTCTTACGGATTCGCCGTTCTACGTGGGGCTGGTGGGCGCCCTGGGTTCCCTGCCGGTGCTGTTGGTATCGCTGTACGCCGGGACGGTGGCGGATCGCATTTCCAAGCTGCGTCTCATCATGCTGACGCAGGGGTCCGCGATGGTCCTGGCGTTCGCCCTCGCGGCCCTCACCTTCGCGGGTGTGATCCGCGTCCAGCACATCATCGTGATCGCAACCTTGCTGGGCGTGGTGAGCGCGTTCGATATCCCGGGGCGGCAATCGTTCTTCGTGGAGCTGGTGGGCAAGGCAGATCTTCTGAACGCGATCGCGCTCAACTCCGCCGCGTTCAATGTGACGCGGGTCCTCGGGCCCGCGGTGGCAGGGATGCTCATCGGCAAGATCGGCGTCGCCATGTGCTTCTTGCTGAACGGTTTCTCGTTCCTCGCGGTGCTCACGGCGCTATTCTCGATTCGCCAGCCGCCGATCCCCAGACCCCCACCGGCGTCGTCGGCGCTCGCCCATATCCACGAGGGATTGCGCTACATCCGTTCGGACTCGCGGGTCCTTGCTCTCACGCTGGTCCTGGCCGTCTTGAGCGTGTTTGGATTTCCCTACCTCGTGCTGCTGCCCGTGATGGTGCGCGACGTACTAGGGCGCGGAGCCGTCGAGTTCGGCTGGATGAGTTCTGCCGTCGGCGTGGGCGCGATGACCGGCGCTCTGGGGCTCGCCGCGTTCGCGACGCGAATGCCCAAGGGTAGAGTCGTGAAATGGGCCTCGCTCGCCTTTGGCCTCATGGTCTCGGCGTTCGCCCTGTCGCGCTCGCTCCCGCTCTCCCTGTTGCTCGTGGCGTTGACCGGCTTCACCATGATCACGAACACCGCCACGATCAACACGTTGCTCCAGAGTGTGACGCCCGATGAGCTCCGCGGCCGAGTCATGTCGGTCTACACCCTGGCCTTCGTCGGGATGGGGCCGATCGGCGCGTTCGGCGCCGGCTGGGCCGCCGAGCGGTTCGGCGCCCCGGCGGCGCTGGTGCTGGGGGGCGGGCTATGTCTCGTGGCGACGCTCGTCGCGCACTGGCGCGTGCCGGGCATCGCGCGAATGCCCTAGCGGCCGGCGGGCTACGACCATCCTTTCAGCGTCGCCGCCTCCTCGATCATCGCCGCACAGGCGTCGTACCCCAGGGCGTCGGAGTTCAGCACCAAGTCGTAGGTGACCGGGTCGTCCCACTTCCTGCCATAGTTTGCCTTTACGTATCGCCGCCGGTTCTCGTCCGTCTCGTGCACCAGCCGCTCGGCCTCGGCGGGCGGAATCCCGTGCCGTTCCGCGGCGCGGCGGATGCGAACGTCGAGCGGCGCCACGATGTAGACGTGGAGCGTCCCCTCGCGATTCCCCAGGTAGGCCTGGGCCCCGCGGCCCACCAGCACCACCCGATCCTGGCGGACGGCCTCTGCGATCACCGCCTCCGTGACCCGCACCAGTTGTGCCTCCGGGGCCGCGGCGGCGACCGCAGCATCCCCGGCCGTGAGGAACAGTTCGGGGGAAGAGCCAGCGAGCGCTCGGGCCAGCCGCTCCACAAAACTCGGGACCCGCTCCTCCAGCCGCGCCACCTCCTCGGCCGGCATTCCCGCCAACTGGGCCACGCGCTCCACGAACGCGTTGTCAATCAGATCCCAGCCGAGCCGCTTCGCCACCAGGGCCGCGATGTCGGCGCCCCCGGAGGCGTATTGACGGGAGAGGGTGATTACCGCCACGCCGCTGGCTCCCTCAGGGCGACCCCGCGCCGCGATCCAACGGTCACGTGAACAGCGTGGGGCCCGCTCCCGGCATGCCCTTGCCGAACGGCGGATTCCGCTCGGGCCGCACGCGGGTGTAGCCGAGTTCTTCGGAGCGCGAGATCCGCTTGTGCGCCACGAGCCCCTCCAACACCAACTCACACGCCGCAACGAGCGTGGCGGGGTCCCTCTTGGGCGCCAGCCCCATGGTCTCCACCAGATCCGCCAATCCCGCCACGCAGGAGAAGCCCTTGAGACACGCATCGGCGCGCTCGTGGTCGGAGACCTTGAGCGCGCCCCCAGCGTCGAACCAACTCACGATCGCGTCGCAGTCGGCGCCGCCCAGCAAATCCTCGAACGTCTTCCCGGCAGCCCGGCGCACGAGCTCCTTGGCGACGGCCTCGGCACCCTGCAACTCCCCTTCATACTCCAGCTCCAGTTTCCCCGTGACCGACGGCAGCGCGGCGTATACGTCCGACATCCGCGGGACGACGCACGGTTCGCCGGTGCGAACGGCCCGATGCTCCGCTGCCGACACCACGGTCTCGAGCGCGCTGATCGGCAACCGCTGGCTCACGCCGGAACGGCGATCCACCCGCTTGTCCGCCCGAGCCGCGAAGGCGATTTCCTCGACGACCTGCCGGATGAACGGCGGGATCTCGATGGGGCGGCCGCCACGATCGGTCCACGCCTCTTGCGCCGTGATGGCGATGGCGTGCTCCACCGTTGGCGGGTAGTGCGTATGCACCTCGGCCCCAATGCGATCTTTGAGCGGCGTGATGATCTTCCCACGGGCCGTGTAATCCTCGGGGTTCGCCGAGAACACCAGCAGCACATCCAGCGGCAGGCGGATGGGATACCCTTTGATCTGGACGTCGCCTTCCTGCATGATGTTGAACAGGCCCACCTGGATCTTGCCGGCGAGGTCGGGTAGCTCGTTGATGGCGAAGATGCCGCGGTTCGATCGCGGCAAGAGGCCGTAATGAATGGTCAGTTCGTCCGACAACAGATGGCCGCCGCGGACCGCCTTGATGGGATCCACGTCGCCGATGATGTCCGCGATGGTCACGTCCGGCGTGGCGAGCTTCTCGACATACCGCTGCTCCCGCGGGATCCAATCAATCGCGGCCGCGTCGCCGCACTCTTCGATCATCTGCCGTCCCGGCTTCGAGATGGGACGAAACGGATTGTCGTTGACCTCGCTCCCCGCCAGAATGGGGATGACCTCGTCCAGCAGCGTCACCAGGGCGCGAAGGATGCGACTCTTCGCCTGCCCGCGCAGGCCCAGCAGAATGAAGTTGTGGCGCGATAAGATGGCGTTGATGA
This sequence comes from uncultured Gemmatimonadaceae bacterium, assembly GCA_964627675.1. Lineage (GTDB taxonomy): Bacteria > Gemmatimonadota > Gemmatimonadetes > Gemmatimonadales > GWC2-71-9 > JACQHC01. Next base: position 2,595 of record CAZVKD010000119.1, on the reverse strand, counting down.
CCTGAGGAATGACCGTTTCCTCGTAGCCGTGAATGCCCTGGAAGACCGGCTCGCCGCGCTCGAGCTTGCGGATGAGGTTCTGGCGCATCTCGTCCTTCACCGAACGAAGATGCAGGGACGGATCTCCCCAACGCGACTGCCTCAGCTCACCGAGCGTCCGGGGGCGGTTCTTCATGATCGGAGATATACTCGGCCGTGCCGGTCCGGTTCAACCCGTGCGCACGCCGGGCGACAGCACCTTGACCACCGTGATGCCGCGCGGCCGCAGATCCACCACCGCCGCGCCATCCCGCACGTCGAGCGGGGCTCGGTCGCGGCCCACGAGGTCTGACAGCCGGACCTCGGTCAAGGTGAGCACGTCGCCTCGCACGGTCACCGGCCGCGCCACGCCAAGGATCTCCTGGATGTACACCAGGATGCCGTGGTCGTCTTCCAGTTCGAGGCCGATGATGGGCGCTCCGGGATCACTGGTCTCGACGAGACTGCCGAATGAGGGCAACGCCAGACGGCCGCGGCCCGCCACGGGCGCGGCCCGCATGGGCTCCATGCCCCAGCCGTGACGCCAGGGCTCCTCGGAATACCGGTCCGCTCCAGGCAGCTGGAACGCGAGACGGTGCCGCGTGACCCTCGCCCCGGAGCCGACGGTGAGCGTTCCGTCCGCGTCGGCCGAGGCGAAGGGAGTCTCGAACCCGCCGAACAGCAGGGCGCCCGACCCACCCGACAGCCGGATCCACCGGAGCCAGGTGAGGTCCACTGGGGCGATGGATTCCCGGCGACCGGCGGGAACCTCCCACTGGACGTTCGCGTCGCTGAGCGTGGTGGCGAACGTCACGTCCGGCGTCGCATCGTGCTCGCTCAGCATCTCGTTCACAATGTCCACCCATGGCAAATCGCGGTACACCGTGACCGTCGAGCGGATTAACTGGCCGGTCGGAGTGCGACGATCTGCGGTGAGTCGGGTCGCCACCGCGGGCAGCATGCGCCGCTCGATTCGCTCGAGGCGAGCGCCGGCGACGCTATTGAAGCCCGCGCTCTCCGCTCGCACCCACTCCCCGCCGTTGCGACGCGTGCGCAGCGTGCGAATGGCACCGGAGCGATGGTCCAGTTCGCACTCCAGCACGGATCCAACCGCTGCAAACGCCGGTTCCATGGGTTGCCAGTCCGGGGCATCGCCATCCACCCCGGGGATGAACGCATAGCCGTTCGCGGGAACGTCGGTCGCCAGGCGTTCCACGCCGTCGGGAAACCGTACGAGGTCCGTTCGCGTGAACGGCGACGGATTGAACACCAGGGTCCCCGGTAGCCCGGTGGCGAAGCGTTGGCCGATTCCCTCCAGGCCTCGCGCGCCGGCCACCATGGCGTCTGCCAGACAGGCGATCATGGCATCCGCTCGGCGGGCGCGTTCGGCGAGCCGCGCGCTTACGATCTCGGGTCCGCCGTCGCCCGCTGGGCTCGCACTCCTGTTAGACTCGCGGGGCCATGAACGCGCCGGCGCCGCGCCGGCCTGGGTGAACGCCGCTGCCGGCGGCGGGGACCCGTCGAGCACGATCCGGGGATAGGCGTACCGCGCGCTCCATTCCAGGGCCGTCCGCATCGCAAGCTCGCTGATTTCGTCCACGCTCGTGCCGATCACCAGCGCCGACCGGTCCGTGGTCGGCCTGCGTCCTGCGGCCCGGGGCTCGAGGCTCGAGAGCCATTGCTCGACCGCGCGTGTCATGGCCGGGCCTCCCGCGGCCATCTCCAGGCGTCGCATGTCCCCGACCATCCTGCCAGGCGCGACCTGCACCGTGGAGCCGTCCGCGCCCACGAGCAGGCTCGCCGTTTCGGTACTGTCGCCGAGGATCACGGCGTGCCCGGTTCCCGCGCCGGCCAGCACCAGTGGAATCGCGGGCGCCTCGAACTCGGCCGGTCGGCCCACCGCAACGCTGGATGCGCGGACGCCGTAGCGGCGTTCCAGCGCTCGAGCCGCCCGCCCGGCCTGAAGGAACGGCAGGTGATCCCCCAGGGCGAGCGCGCTCGGGCCCAGCGGGTTCCCATAGATCGGCCGGTGCGCGAGCCCAGCTGCTTCCACCGCGCGCCTCAGGGGCGGCAGTGCGTTCAGGCGATCCAGGAGCTGGGCGGCGTCCACCACCGCGAGCACGTGGACCGTCCATCGTGGCCCCGGCTGAAGCATGTGGAAGTCCCATTGCGGCCGCGCCCCCGGCAGGGACAACTCGCTCACCAGGCGGCGGGTGGTGAGCAGCGGCAGCCAGAGCTCGCCGTACAGTCGTCCCTCTCCGACGGCCAGCGCGCCCGCCGTGCCCAGCAGATTGCGACTCGTGTCGAACACACGGAGCCGACCGGCAAGCGCCTGGCTTCCCACGATGTGAAACCGCACGAGCACGCGCTGCCCGTCCGGCGCCGAGTAGAACAGCGTGGATTCCGCCTCGACGCGGACGGCCGGTGCCCGGTGTTCCGCTCGCGAAAGGACAAGCGGGGTCCAGCCGCCGGCGAACGCGGTGACGAACGCGCGACGGTCTATCGGGTGATCGTTCACCAGCGGTGGTTGACTCGCGGGATGTCAGGGCCCAACGCCGAAGGGCAGGGGCACGATGG
>CAZVKD010000118.1:0-9209 GCA_964627675.1 uncultured Gemmatimonadaceae bacterium | reverse complement strand
GTGATGACCCCGCCGAGCGCGGCCGGGACCAGCCAGTCGCACGGAATGCTCCACAGCCGCTCATTGGCGATCCGCTCGCCGCCCGGGAACTCCCCGACGGGCTTGCGCTCGCGGTAGGCGTGCTGGAACAGGCGTGGCACGTCGAGCCCCTGCTCGTTGACCAGCCCGCCGTCCACGTCGGTGGCGGCGATCACTTTCGCGCCCAGCTCGTGCGCGAACTGGGCCACGAACGCGCCCACGTTGCCGAATCCTTGAATCACCACGCGGCTGCCGGCGAGCGGTAGCCCGAAATCGTTCGCGTACTCCTGCATGCAGTAAACGACCCCTCGCCCCGTGGCTTCCTCCCGTCCCAAGGAGCCGCCCAGGGAGACGGGCTTGCCGGTGACCACGGCCGGCGAGTACCCCGCCCGCGCGGAGTACTCGTCCAGGAGCCAGGCCATCACCTGGGCGTTCGTGCCCATGTCGGGGGCCGGGATATCCCGATAGGGGCCGAGCACGATCGCGATCCGGCGCGTGAAGCTCCGGGTGACGGCCTCGAGCTCGCGTACCGAGAGCTTCCGGGGATCCACCTGCACGCCGCCCTTGGCCCCGCCGAAGGGGATGTCGGCCAGCGCGGTCTTCCAGGTCATGGTCGTGGCGAGGCCGACCACTTCCTCCTCATCCGCTTCGAGATGAAACCGGATCCCGCCCTTGCAGGGCCCCCGCGCGCCGTTGTGTTGCACGCGGTATCCGCGGAACACCTCGATGCGGCCGTCGTCCATCCGGGCCGGGACCTCCACCGTCATGGAGCGAAACGGCATCCGGAGCAGCGTGCGCATGTAAGGCTCGAGACCCAGGAGATCGGCGGCGACGTCGAACTGGGACTTGACGATCGCGCCGGTGCTCATGACGCGGGAGGGGCGGTCGCTCATAGGGTTCCCGGTAGCCGGGCGCTGAGGTGCAGAGAATCTTCCCTCCGGCGTGCGGGCGGCAAGGTCTCGGGGTTATTTTGGGCGCATGAGCGACCTCATCCCGTTCGTCAATCGCCATCGCGACCGCATCCTGGAAGAACTGAAAACGTTCCTCCGCATCCCGAGCGTGTCCACCACACCGGCTCACGCGGGCGACTGCCGGCGCGCGGCCGAGTGGCTGGGCGATCACCTGCGCGGCCTGGGGTGCGGCAACGTGAGCTACCTGGGCAGCGACACGCATCCCGTGGTCTGGGCCGAAGGCCCCAACGTGCCGGGCCGGCCGACCGTTCTCGTCTATGGGCACTACGACGTGCAGCCCCCCGATCCTTTGGACGAATGGGAGAGCCCGCCCTTCGAGCCCACGGTGCGGAACGGCGATCTGTTCGCCCGCGGCGCCACGGACGACAAGGGTCAGGTGTTCTCAATCGTCAAGGCGTTCGAGGCGGTGCGATCCGCCGGCCCGCTGCCCGTGAACCTGCGGTTCCTGATCGAAGGTCAGGAGGAGTCCGGCAGCGTCGTGCTGTTTGATCTCCTGAAACGCGAGCCCGAGCGGGTCGAGGCCGACGCCGTGCTCGTCTCCGACATGCCCTACTACGCGCCGGGATGGCCGTCGGTGGAAACCGGACTGCGCGGGTTGTGCTACGCCGAGATCACGGTTCGCACGGCGAAGAGCGACCTGCATTCGGGGCTCTACGGCGGCGTGGCACCCAACGCCCACGAAGCGCTGGTCCTCTTGCTGTCCCGCCTCAAGACGCCGGATGGCAGGATCCATATCCCCGGGCTGTACGATGCCGTCAAGGATCCCGGTAAGGAGGTGCGGGCCGGTTGGCGCAAGCTCCCCTTCAACGAACGGCAGTACCTGCGCCACGAAGTCGGTGCCAAGGCCCTGACGGGTCTCAAGGGCTACACCCCGCTCGAGCGCACCTGGATGCTCCCCACCTTCGAGATCCACGGCATCATGGGCGGGTTTACCGGCGAGGGCGCCAAGACGGTGATCCCCGCCGTGGCCACGGCGAAAGTGAGCCTGCGGCTCGTGCCCAACCAGAAGACGAAGACCGTCGCGCGGCAGCTGGCCCAAGCGGTGCGCAAGCTGGCGCCGAAGTACGCCGACGTGTCGGTGAAGTTCCTCCACGGGGCCGATCCGGTGGTGGTGAACGTCAACGCCCGGCCGTTCAAGCTGATTGATCAGGCGTTCCGCGAGGTGGAAGGGAAGGGCGTCGTACCCACGCGGTCGGGCGGATCCATTCCGGTGGTGCCGGCCCTGGCCAAGCGCGGCGCTCCTGTGGTGCTTGCCGGCATCGGGCTCCCCGATGACCGACTTCACGCGCCGAACGAGAAGATCAATCTGGAGCAGTTCTGGAAGGGCGTGCGGGTGTTCGGGAGGTTCCTGGAGCTGATGGGGGAGTCGGCAAAGGCGTGAGCGACAGGGGGTCTGCCCCCGCCGAGGGCCTTACCCCCGACCGCCTTCGATGGCGCCAGCGGCTTGCTCCAGTTGCTCGAGCACCGTTGCCTGTGGCCGCTGCCCGAACGTCTCGGCAAACCCCAGGATCACGGCATCCACCGCCCGCGCCCAGAGATCGCGGGGCGCCCGCTCGCCCAGCTCGCGTTGCACGCTGGTCATGACGACGTCCGGGATCCCGCAAGGCACGATCAGGTCGAAGTAGGACAGGTCCGTGGACACGTTGAGCGCGAAGCCGTGCCAGGTCACCCACTGCTTCACGTGGATGCCGATGCTCGCGATCTTCCGCTCCCCGTCGGGGGTCCACACGCCGGTGTAGCCCTCGCGCCGCGCGGCCGGCACGTGCAGGTGGTCGAGCGCGGTGATCACCGCCTGTTCCAGCGCGCGCAGGAACCAGTGCAGGTCGGCGCGATGGTCGGTGAGATCGAAGATGGGATAACCCACGAGCTGCCCCGGCCCGTGATACGTCACGTCGCCGCCGCGCTCGATCTCGAACAGCTCCACGCCCCGCGCCGCCAGCGCCTCGCGCGGTAGCGGGAGATGCGCCGGCTGGAATCCCCGACCCAGGGTCACCACCGGCGGGTGTTCGACCAGGAGCAACACGTCGGTGGCCAGCGTGCCGGCGATGCGTCGCGCCGCGAGGGAACGCTGAAGGCCGAGCGCTTCTGCGTATGGCATCCGGCCGAGGCCGACCACGGAGAGCTCGGCGCTCATGCTAGGCGGCGCGGCGGGCTCGGACCGTGGCCCACCCGGCGGCGGCCAGCAGGGCGGCGCCGTACGCCGCAAGACCCATCCTGCCTCCCAGGAGATCGGCCGGCACGGCGATCCCGGCGAGGACGCACGCCGCTAGCGCGGCGATACCGGCCGTGACGGCGCGGCGCCAGAAGTCCTCGATCCCCTTCGACAGGCGCCACGCATGGGCGGCGCCCAGCGCGGCTCCGGCCAGCAACGCCACCGTGAGCACCGCGAAGGCCACGTTGTCTCCGGCCCTGGCTCCACGATCCGACTGCACGGTGCGGAGCACCATCAGTCCGATCGTGATCAGGACGGCGCCCACGGTTGCGCCGGCGCCAATGCTCGCCAGCGCCAGAATGACGGGGTCCCGCGTTGCGGCCGTCACACGTGCAGGACGCGGCCGAGGGAATCGAGCGCGGCTTCGGCCACCGCCTCCGACAACGTGGGGTGCGCGTGCACCGCGAGCTCGACCTCTTCCACGGTGTACTCGTTCTGGCGGGCCACGGCCAATTCGTGAATCATCTCGCTCGCGTGCGAGGCCACGATGTGGGCGCCGAGGATCTCGCCGTACTTCTGGTCCCGGATGATCTTCACGAAGCCGTCGGTCTCCAGGGCGGCACGGGCGCGGCCGTTGGCGGAGAGCGGGAAACGCCCGACCACGTAGTCCAGTTTCCTCTCCTTGCACTGGTCCTCGGTGAGCCCGATGCTTGCCACCTCGGGGTGACAATACGTCACGCTGGGCACGTTGTCGTATCTGATCGGCTGCGGCTTGTGACCGGCGATGGCCTCGGCGACGATAACGCCTTCGCGGCTTCCTTTGTGCGCCAGCATGGGCGGGCCCGCCACGTCGCCAATGGCGTACACCCCGTCGGCCGTGGTGCGAAGCTGCGCGTCCACCTTGATGAAACCGCGCTGGTCGAGCGTGACGCCCGCGGCCTCGAGGCCCAGCCCATCGGTGTTGAGCGCACGGCCGGCCGCCATCAGGACCTTCTCGACCTCGACCTTGCGAGCCTCCCCGCCGGCCTCGACGTCGAGCGTCACGCCATCCGCCCGTACCTTGGCCCCCTTCACTCTGGCACCCGTGAGGATCTCGATCTTGCGCTTCTTGAACGCCCGGGTGAGCGCCGCGGAGCACTCGGCGTCCTCGAGCGGCAGGACGCGCGGGAGCACTTCGATGAGCGTGACGCGGGTGCCGAAGGCGTTGAACACGTCGGCGAATTCGCAGCCCACGGCTCCGGCCCCGACCACGGCGAGCGACGTTGGCGCCTTGTCCAGGAACAGCGCCTCGTCTGACGAGATCACGGTGGTCTTGTTGATCTCCAGACCGGCCTGCGGCAGCCCCTTGACCCGCGTGCCCGTGGCAATCACCAGGCCCTTCGTGGCCGTGTAGGTGTCGGTCCCCACCTGGACTTTGCGACCGGCCAGCAGGTTCGCCTGCCCCCGGATCACGGTCACCTTGTGCTTCTTCATCAGGAACTCGACGCCCTTGGAGTTCTGCTCGGACACCTGGCGCGAGTGCTTGATGGCGGCCCCGAAGTCGAGCGTCACGCCGCTCACGTTGACGCCCAGCGTCTTGGCGTCGTGGGCCACCAAGTTGGCCACGTAGGCGCTGTGCAGCAGGGCCTTGCTGGGGATGCAGCCCAGGTTCACGCACACGCCGCCCAGCTTGTCGCGCTCCACGACCGCCGTGTTGAGGCCCAGTTGTCCCGCGCGGATGGCGCAGACGTAGCCCGCGGGCCCGCCGCCGATGATGAGGACGTCGAAGGTATTTGCCATGGGGATGCTCGGTTGTCGGCCGTTGAGTGGTCAGAGGTTAGACTGTCGGTCTCGTGCCGCGCGCCGTGACCGGCCTGGCTGAACGCCGGTGCCCATCACCAAACCATCGCCAGCGGGTTCTCCAGCATTTGCCGGACGGTTTGCAGGAATCTGGCGCCCGTCGCCCCGTCAATCACCCGGTGATCGCAGCTCATCGTGAGCCGCATCCGGCGGCGCACCACGATCTGGCCGCCGCTCGCCACGGGCTGCTGCGTGATCGCCCCGCACGCGATGATCCCCGCCTCCGGCGGATTGATCACCGCGGTGAACTGGTCAATGCCGAACATGCCGAGGTTGGAGAGCGAGAAGGTGCTGCCGGTGTACTCCTCGGGCTTGAGTTTTCTCGCCCGGGCCCGTTCCACCAGGTTCCTGGATTCCGCGGCGATCTCGCGCAGGGTCTTTCGATCGGCGTAACGGATCACCGGCGTGATCAGGCCCTGATCTACCGCGACCGCCATGCCGATGTGCACGTCGTTGAAGTAGCGAATGGACTCTCCCTGCCACCACGCGTTGCACTCCCGGTGCCGGGTCAGCGCCACCGCTACGACTTTCACGATGAGATCGTTGAACGAGATTTTGGGGTCCTCGCCGAGCGCGTTGAGCGCTTCACGCGCCTCCCACATCCGCTCCATGTCCGCTTCCGTCGTGAGGAAGAAGTGCGGCACGGGTCCGAGGGACTCGGCGAGGCGCCGGGCGATCGTCTTGCGGATCTGGGTGAGGGGGACGTCCTCGAAGGCGGCGGGCGCGGCGGGCGCGGCGGGCGCGGCGGGCGCGACACCGGGAGCGGCGATAGGCGGGGCCGCGTCCACGTCGCGACGAATGACCCTGCCGCCTGGCCCGGAGCCGCGCACCCCAGCCAGATCAATCCCGCGCTCGCGCGCGAGCCGCCGCGCGAGCGGCGAGGCCTTCAGGCGGCCAGGCGCGGCGGGAGACGGGGCGAGCGCGGCCGAAGCAGCCGCGGGACGGGATGCCGCCGCCCCTCTCGCCGCCGCGGTGGCTGGCACGGGCGCCGGAGCCGGCGTGGGGCCGGTAGCAGAGGGGGGTACGGCCGCCGTTCCTGAGACCGGGGCAGCCGGGCCGGACGCCACCACCGCGCCCGGCGCCGGCGCCGCCGCGCCTCCGGCCACCAGCGCCGAGATGTCCTCGTCAGGCGCTGCGATCACCGCCACGAGTTTTCCCACCTCGACCGTGGCACCGGCCGGCGCCAGCACTTTCCGCAGCACGCCGTCACCTCGGGCTTGCAGCTCCATGACCGCTTTGTCCGTCTCCACCTCGGCGAGCACGTCGCCCGCGTTCACCGCCGCGCCTTCGGCCTTCAGCCAGTTGACGATGCGACCTTCCTCCATGGTGGGAGAAAGCGCTTCCATCACGACGCGTGTCGCCACGGGAGTCTCAGTCGAGGTACGCGACCCGCCGGGCGGCGCGGATCACGGCGTCCACGCTCGGCTTCGCCGCGCGCTCGAGCAGCTTGTTGTAGGGCATGGGCACGTCGGCGCCGGTCACCCGCTCGACCGGGGCGTCGAGGTCGTCGAACGCGGCGCGCTGAATCTCGTCCACTACCTGAGCCCCCACGCCGCAGAACGGCCAGCCTTCCTCCACGACGACACAACGGTTCGTCTTGCGGACGCTGGCGACGATGGCCTGGGTGTCCAGCGGCCGAATGGTGCGGAGGTCTATTACCTCGGCATCGAGCCCGGGGTCGGCGGCAAGCTGCTGGGCCGCCCGCAAGGCGGTCGCCACGGTCTTCGAGTGGCAGATGACGGTCACGTCCTTGCCTTCGCGCTTCGCCTCCGCCACGCCCAGCGGTACCGTGTATTCGCCGTCGGGAATCTCGCCCTTGGTGTTGTACAGCATCTCCCCTTCGAGGAACACCACGGGGTTGGGGTCGCGGATCGCGGACTTGAGCAGCCCTTTGGCGTCGTAGGGCGTCGCCGGGGCAACCACCTTGAGCCCGGGGATGTGCGCGTACCAGGACTCGAACGCCTGTGAGTGCTGCGCGCCGAGCTGAAGGGCCGCCCCGCCGGGTCCGCGGAACACGATGGGAACCGGGATCTGGCCCCCGGACATGTACAGCATCTTGGCCGCCGAGTTCACCACCTCGTCAATCGCCAGGAGGGCGAAGTTCCAGGTCATGAACTCGATCACGGGCTTCAGTCCCACCATGGCGGCGCCCACCCCGATGCCCGCGAACCCCAGCTCGGCGATCGGCGTGTCAATCACGCGCTTCTCGCCGAAATGCTGCAGCAACCCGCGGCTCACCTTGTAGGCGCCCTGATAGACCCCCACCTCCTCGCCCATCAGGAAGACGTCGGGATCCCGCTCCATTTCCTCGCGGAGCGCCTGGTTCAGCGCGTCACGGTAGGTGACGACGGGCATGGCGTCAGTCCCGGTAGACGTCGGTGTACAACTCGGCGGGCTCCGGGTCCGGGCTCTGCTCGGCGAACGCGAGCGCATCGTCCACTTCCGCGTGCACCCCTTTCTCCATCTCGGCATAGTGCGCGTCGTCCAGGAGCCCCGCCGCCTCCAACCGCGCCCGAAAACCGGCGATCGGATCGCGCTGCTTCTGCTCCTCCAGCTCCTCCTTGGTGCGATAATGGCCGTGAATGGGGTCCGCCATGGAGTGCCCCATGTAGCGGTACGTTCGGGCCTCGATGAGCGTCGGGAGTTGTTGCTGGCGCGCGCGTTCCACGGCGCGCCGAGTCGTCTCGTACATGGCCAGGACGTCCATGCCGTCCACGGTCTCGGCCGCCATGTGGTAGGAGCACGAGCGCTGCGAGATGTCGTAGACGGCCGAGGCCCGCTCCAGCGCCGTGCCCATGCCGTAGCGGTTGTTCTCGCAAACGAAAATGGCCGGGAGCTTCCACAGCGCCGCCATGTTGAGCGTCTCGTGGAACGCGCCGATGTTGACCGCAGCCTCCCCGAAGTAACACACGCTCACCTGGTCGCCGCCCCGGTACTTGCAGGCGAACGCCGCCCCCGCGGCCAGCGGGATGTGGGAGCCCACGATCGCGTGCCCGCCCAGGAAGTTCCGCCGGACGTCGAACAGATGCATGGAACCGCCCTTGCCGCCCGAGCAACCGGTGGCCTTGCCGAACAGTTCCGCCATGAGGGCGCGAGAACTCGTGCCCCGCACCAGGGCGTGGGCATGCTCTCGGTACCCGGCGAACACGTAGTCGTCGGGGCGGAGCGCGGCGAGCGAACCCACCGCCACGGCTTCCTGCCCGATGTAGAGGTGGCAGAACCCGCCGATGCTCCCCTGGGCGTAGGCTTCTCCCGCTTTTTCCTCGAAGTAGCGGACCAGGAGCATTTGCCGCAGCAGCGCGTGGTACCACATGCTGCGGGAGGGGTCGAGCGCCCCGCGAGCGCCCGCGGGAGCTGCCGGCTTCACGGCCCTCATCTGGCCGCCGCCTGCTGGGCCTGCTCCCAGGCATGATAGGACGACCGCACCAGCGGACCGGCCTCCACGTGGCGGAACCCCATGCGCAGCCCTTCGCGCTTCAACTCGGCGAACTCCCGGGGTGTGTAGTAGCGGGCCACCGGAAGGTGCTGCGCGGACGGCCGCAGATACTGACCCAGCGTGATAATGTCCACGTCCGCCGCCCGGAGGTCGCGCATGGCCGTGAGCAGCTCGTCCCACTCCTCGCCCAGCCCGCAGATGACGCCGGACTTCGTCAGGGAGCCTGGCGCCATCTCCCTGGCCCGCCGCAGCAGGCGCAGGGCCCGGTCGTATCGCCCGCCGGGCCGCGCGATGCGGTACAATCGCTCAATGGTCTCGAGGTTGTGGTTCAGGATGTCGGGCCTCGCCTCGACCACGATGGCCAGCGCCTCGTCCGAGCCCTTGAAATCCGGAATCAGGACCTCGACCGACGTCCGCGGCAGCCGCCGGCGGATCTCGATCACGCACTGAGCGAAGATCTCGGCCCCGCCATTGGGCAGGTCGTCCCGGTCCACGCTGGTGATGACCACGTGTCGGAGCCCGAGCCTGGCCACCGCCTCGGCCAGGCGTCGTGGCTCGTCGGGGTCGTACGGTGCCGGCGTGCCGTGGGCGACCGCGCAGTATGCGCAGTTCCTGGTGCACACGTCGCCCAGCACCATGAACGTCGCCGCACGATGCTCCCAGCACTCACCGATGTTGGGACAGTGCGCCTCCTCACACACCGTGTGGAGGGCCAAGTCCCGCATCAGACCCCGCACCTCGACATACGTCGGCCCGCCGGGAGCCCGAACCTTGAGCCACGGTGGTTTACGGA
>CAZVKD010000117.1:5423-9239 GCA_964627675.1 uncultured Gemmatimonadaceae bacterium | reverse complement strand
TGACCGAATCCATCCGCGGCCACGTCGCAGCCGTAGAATTGGATCTGCGCGTCGTCGGCAAGAAAATCACCGAGCCGTCCGAGCTGTCCCTCAAACGAGGTCACATTGACGAAATTGATCTGGTCCGAGCCCAGGCTCACCACGACGACTTCTCCCCCGCCCGCGGCGTCCCGGCGCCGCAGCGCCTCTTCCACCGCGAACTCATCGTATGGGTTGAGCACGAACTTGACGCCAGCCTCGTCAATCAACTTCCCGTCGGCGGCCGGCTTGATCCGTGTTTCGGTGTCGGGAACTCGCTTGATGCAGACGGCGATCTTGAGCGGCACGGGCGGTGGGTGGGTTGGTGGTTGAGCGGTAGAACCAGGCGGGCGGAAGCTTAGCCGGGCGTCACCATCGCGGCAACCGCGTCACCACCAGCGCTTGCGCCGGAAATACCACACCATCGCACCGGCGATGCCCGCCATCATCAGCATGACCGCCGGATACCCCCAGCGCCAGCGCAGTTCCGGCATCACGTCGAAGTTCATCCCGTAAATGCCCACGATGAAGGTCAAGGGAATGAAGATCGTGGCAATGATCGTGAGCACCTTCATGACTTCGTTCAGCCTGTTGCTCGCGTTGGTCAGGTAGATCTCCAGCAGTCCGGTGCTCAGGTCCCGATATGCGTCGAGCGTGTCAATGATCTGAATCACGTGATCGTGCACGTCCCGCAGATACACCTGCGTGGGCTCCCGGATCAGCGTGCCCCCGCCGCGTTGGAGCCCGGCCACCACCTCGCGCATCGGCCAGACCGCGCGCCGCAGGCCCACCAGTTCGACCCGCAACTGGTGCAGCTGCCGCAGGTCCTCGTGCTCCGCGCGGACCAGCAGGCGATCCTCCAGCGCGTCCAGCCGATCGCCCAGCCGCTCGACCACGCCGAAGTAGTTGTCCACGATGACGTCCACGAGCGAGTAGGCGAGGTAGTCGGGGCCCAGGCGGCAGATGCGCCCTCGGTTCTCCCGGATCCAGCGCCGCACGGGATCGAACCCGTCGCCCGCCTTTCCCTCCTGGAACGTGATCAACCAGCGGTCCCCGAACAGGATGCTCACCTGCTCGCTGTCAATGCCGCCATCGCTTCTGGCGCTAAGCATCTTGAACACGGCGTACACGTACGATCCGAAGTCCTCGGTCTTGGGACGCTGGTTCGTGTTGAGCACGTCTTCCAGCAGCAGCGGATGGATGCCGAAGGCCGTGCCTAATCGCTCGACCACGTCCACGCTGTGCACCCCGTCCACGTTGATCCAGGTCACGGCCGCGCCGTCCCGAGGGGGGGCCAGTTGCTCCGCGCTAACGGCGCGCTCCGCGATCAGCCCGCTCTCCCCGTACTCCGTGACCGTGATACGGACCGGCTGGCCTGTTTCCTCGCCCACGTGGACCAGCGTGCCCGGCGCCAGGCCGAGCTTCTGGGACCTCCGGCGCACGCGCTTGGTCACTGGGGGGGAATGAGACGGTACACGTTGCCGTTTCTGGACAGAATGTACAGCTCGCCCGCGGCGTCCTCGCCGAATGACTGCACCTGCCCCAGCGACCCCACGTCCCACTCCCGGCGGTCGCGGACCTGCCCGTCCCGATACCGGAAGCTGCGCAACCAGCCGCTGCAGTAGTCCGAGTAGAAGTAATGGCCCACGATTCCAGGGATCCGCCGCCCGCGATACACCACGCCGCCGGTCACCGAGCATCCCTCCGCGTGCCCGTACTCCAGCACCGGCGGCGTCAACCCGGCTGGGTTGCACGTCGCAGCGCCGTAGCACTGCGACGCTTCCATGACGTTCCAACCGTAGTTCACGCCGGCCGCCCCGCGCGGCATGGCATTCACTTCCTCCCACTGATTCTGTCCCACGTCGGCGATGTACAGCACGTCGTCCACCCGATCAAACGCGAAGCGCCAGGGGTTGCGCAATCCCAAAGCCCAGATCTCGCCCCGGGCGCCCGTCCTGCCGGCGAAGGGGTTATCGGGTGGAATCCGGTACGGATTGCCGCCGTCCACGTCAATCCGAAGCATCTTGCCGAGCAGGGCGTTGAGGTTCTGTCCGTTCCCCAGTGGATCCCCACCCGACCCGCCGTCTCCGGTACCGATCCACAGCATGCCGTCAGGCCCGAACAGCTGGTGGCCCCCGTTGTGGTTGGCGTACGGCTGATTGATCGTCAACACGAGCGCGGCCGTGGTCGTGTCGGCCCGATTGCGGTCACCGCTCACTGCGTAACGCTCGATCCGGGTATGCCCGGCGTTATCCGTGTAGTTGACGTAGAAGAAACCGTTGGATGCGTACGCCGGATGGAAGGCAACCGACAGCAGGCCCCGCTCGCCGCCGTCCAGCACCCTCCCCGTGATGTCCATGAATGGGGTGGCGAGCAGCTGCCCGTTCTCCACGATCCGGATGCGGCCGGCCTGCTCCACGATGAACACCCGCGGGTCGTCGGCGGGCGCGGTAAGGTACAGTGGGCTCGACAGCCCCCCGGCCACGATTTCCACGGCCAGGGACTGGGGCAAAGAATCCTCAGGCGCCGGCTCGCTCGGACTCCCGGCGCACCCCATGGCGCCGAAGAGGACCGCGAGCAGCGCCGGCGTCTCAGGCTCCTTGAAGACGCTTGAGCAACTGGATCTGGCCGGCATGATAGAGATCGTGCATTGCCACGCCGTAAATGATCTCCGCGTTGGTCCACCGGCCCTTCCCACCCCGCCGCTCGAGCGCCGCAGGGGGCAGTCCGGCAACCACCTCACGGAGCCGCAGGTGTTCGTCCTTGAGCAGAGCGACATCGGCTCGCCATTGGCGATCGGTGGTTGCACTGGCGAGCCGGGGCCAGTTGGCGCCCGGGCGGGGGAACGTTCCGTGCGCACCATCGGTCAGGCGCCGCCGGACGGCGTATTTCCAGTAGGCCGTGTGCAACACCAGCTCCCAGATGTTGTGGCGCCCCGGGGCGGGACGCCACAGGGCCTGTCGCGGCGTGAGGCCACGAATCGTGCCGGCGAGCGATGGCCCGTGCCACGCGTGATGGTCGAACCCCTGATCGAGCACTCGCAGGAGCAGCCCTGCCTCACCACTGGCGGGCCGGGCCGGACCGGCTTCGCTCTGCCTCGCCTGTCGCCTCACCGCCCGCCCCCCCTCCCCAGGTTCACGACCACATCGAACTCCTCGGGGGTCACCGGCTGCACCGACGGCCGGCGACCGGGTTGCACCACCATCATCCGCCCGAGCGCCGGCGTCGCCTTGAGCGTATCGAGCGACACGATGCGGGGGAACCGCTCCACGAACCGGACGTTGACCATGAACCAGGTCGGCGCCTCCGGCTTGCTCTTGGGGTCGAAGTACTCGTGCCCGCGCTCGAACGCGTGGTG
The DNA here is from genome assembly GCA_964627675.1 of uncultured Gemmatimonadaceae bacterium. Lineage (GTDB taxonomy): Bacteria > Gemmatimonadota > Gemmatimonadetes > Gemmatimonadales > GWC2-71-9 > JACQHC01. The sequence goes on along the minus strand of CAZVKD010000117.1, from coordinate 5,863 downwards.
ATCGGGATACGCCGCGCGCGACACCTCTGCGACCCCCACAACGCCGGAGGGCTCCGCGTTGGACGCGTAGAACAGCGCGCGGTCACCCAACCTCATCTCGCGCAGGTAGTTCCGCGCCTGGAAGTTCCGGACACCCTCCCAGGCCGTCTCGCGGTCGCGTTCCAGCTGCTCGATGGTGTATGCATCGGGCTCGCACTTCATCAGCCAGTATCGCCGTCGCCCCATCCGTCACCGTCCTTCGCCGCGTGTCGCCGCCCGCCAGCTTAGCCGGCCTACCGGTAGCCACGCCAGGCCTCACCCCGTATTCTGGCACGCACAATCGGGACTGAACCTGGAGGGCAGCTCATGAACGGCGGCGTAGTCGTAACCGGGGCATCCACCGGCATCGGAGCCGCGATCGCCCGGCGGGGACCTGCAGGCGGCAACCATGCTCGACGCCG
>CAZVKD010000117.1:0-5413 GCA_964627675.1 uncultured Gemmatimonadaceae bacterium | reverse complement strand
CGACTTGCACGAGAGGGGCTCCAGGTATTCGGGACCGTCCGCCGGGACAAGGACCGCGAGGCCGTCCGGCTGCTGGGCGCCACGCCGGTGCTGCTGGACGTCACACAGGCCTCGACCATCGCGGCGGCGCGTGACGAAGTCGCCGGGCGACTGGGAAGCGCTCCGCTCCTGGCGGTGGTGAACAACGCGGGCGTCGCGGCCGCCGGGCCCCTGGAGCACGTCGCGCTCGCCGACTTGCGCTACGTGCTCGAGGTCAACGTCGTCGGAGTCGTGGCCGTGACCCAGGCGTTTCTGCCGGACCTCAGGCGTTCGGGCGGGGGCCGCGTGGTGAACATCGGGTCCGTGTCCGGAACCATTGCCCCCCCGTTCGGCGGGCCCTACGCGGCCTCGAAGTTCGCCCTCGAGGCCATCACCGACAGCCTGCGGCGCGAGTTGCTTCCCTTCGGGATCCTCGTGGTGCTGATACAGCCGGGTTCGATTGTCACGCCAATCTGGGACAAGCTGGAGGGCATGGGTCTCGAGCGCTTTCGGAACACTCCCTACGCCCCGGTCCTGCCCCGGGTCCTCGAACGGTCCCTCCAGTCTGGCCGCCGCGGGCTTCCGCCGGAGCGGGTCGCGGACGCGGTGCTCCGGGCGCTCACCGCCCCGCGCCCACCGACCCGGATGCTCGTGGTGCGGCGGCCCTGGCTGACGCGACTCATGCGCCTCCTACCGGACCGGTGGGTTGACCGGGCCGTCGCCAGGCGGGTGTGGCAGATGCGATAGCGCGATCACGGCCATCGTCGGCGACGGCGGTCCGGGACCGCCGGGACGCAATATCCGCGGCCGCCGTCGCTCATATCGCCAAGCGCCGTCAACCGTAATCGCCGCGCACGCCGCACTTCGTGGCGGCCGCCGTGGGTGCTCGCAACGTCACCCCCCAAAGGCGTTGATCCCCGTGATCGCCTGTCCGAGCACCAGCGTATGGACGTCGTGGGTCCCCTCGTAGGTATACACGCTTTCCAGGTTGGCCAGGTGTCGCATGGCCTGGTACTCCGCGAGAATGCCGTTGGCCCCGAGCAGGCGGCGAGTCTCGCGCGCGACCTCCGTGGCCATGTTCACGTTGTTGCGCTTTGCCAGTGAGACCTGTTCCGGAGTCATGGTGCCACGGTCCTTGAGCCTCCCGAGCTGCACGCACAGCAGTTGCGCCTTCGTGATCTCCGTAAGCATTTCCGCCAACCGCGCCTGTTGCAGCTGGAAGCTGCCGATCGGCTTCCTGAACATGATGCGGTTCTTGGAGTACGTGACCGCTTCCTCGTAGCATGCCATGGCCGCCCCCACGGCGCCCCACGCAATGCCGTAGCGGGCCTGGGTCAGACACATGAGCGGGCTTTTCAGGCCGCGCGAGTTCGGCAGCAGCGCGTCCTTCGGCACGCGTACGTCCTCCAGTACCAGCTCGCTGGTGTCGCTGGCCCGAAGCGAGAGCTTGCCCTTCTGGTCCTTGGCGGTGAAGCCCTTCGTGTCGGTCGGGACGATGAACCCGCGGATGGACTTCGGGTCGTCAAGGGCGCCGGTCTTGGCCCAGACGATCGCGACGTGCGCCGTGGAGCCGTTGGTGATCCACATCTTGGCGCCGTTCAGCACCCAACCCTCCGGCGTCTCCCGGGCCGTCGTGATCATGCCGCCGGGATCGGATCCGTAATCGGGTTCGGTGAGCCCGAAGCATCCGATCGCCTCGCCGCGGGCCAGCCGGGGCAGCCAGTAGCGCTTTTGTTCCTCGCTTCCGAACGCGTAGATGGGGTACATCACGAGCGCCCCTTGGACCGACGCGAACGAGCGCACGCCCGAGTCGCCTCGCTCGAGCTCCTGCATGATCAGCCCGTAGGCGACGTTGTTCAGGCCGGCGCATTCGTATTCCTCCGGCAGGTTCGCCCCGAAGACGCCGAGTTGCGCCAGGCCGGGAACCAACCGGAGCGGGAACCTCCCCTCGATGTAATGCTCGCTGATGATTGGCAGCACCTCGTCATCCACCCAGCGACGGACGGTATCGCGCACGGCCCGCTCATCGTCCGAGAGCAGCGAGTCAGTCTCGTAGAAATCAACGCCTTGAAACGGCATGGGCGACCTCGAGGTCAGTTGTCGGCGACCGGGGGGGGCCGATCGCGCCGTCGCGCACGGCCCGCCGGCCGTCCCTGGCGGCCCGGGCGTGCTGCTCCGGGGCTCGCCCCGCGCGCGGCTCGATCCCGACCGCCCGAGCCTTGCGGCGGAACGCCGGCCCGTGATCCGCCCGCCGCCCGGTCTCGGTTTGCCACTGATGCACCATCTCGTGCAGCAGGGTTTCCGTCACCTCGTCCCACCCATCGCGCCGGAGGTGCCGCTCGGAGATGACGATGCACGCGGCGCGCCCCGTGCCGTCTTCCAGCAGCAGCTCGCCCAGTCGGGTGCGCATGCGGCGCGACAGCCGGATGGGGATCGCGACGAGCTGCGGGTGAAAGAACGCCGCGTTCAACCGGGCGTGCTCGCGCTCCAGCCGCTGGACGGCCGCCAGGTCCCGGGCCTCGAGCGGCGGGATGCGGGGCGGTCGCGGCCCGTGATCCACGGGGAACGAGAGCAGGCGGCGCCGCGCCTCCACCCGACGGCGACGGGGCACCCGGGGTCGCACGAAGTCCACGATGGCACGCAGGACGTCGTCCGGGGCGTCGGCATACGCCCGGTGCACGCGCAACGTTCCGCGCCGCGTTACCGACACCATGACCGAGCGGTTGGCATGCACTTCCACGCCCCGCAGGCCGCGGAGGCCCGCGGCGAGCAGTCGCCGCTCCAAATCCGCTGGTTCAGGCGGCATCCGCAGGCGCCGCCGCCGGCCGGCGGATGCGCGTGAAGGTGTGCACGTCCGACCGGCGGAAGCTCTGCCGATCCGCCACCCAGCGATGGAGTTCGACGTGAATAGCCTCGTCATCCACCACGATGCGATTGAAGACCGGCGGCCGGCCGCCGCGCGAGCCGCGGGACAGCGTGCCCGCGCACGAAACCACCACCCGCCGGTCCAGCAGGTCGGCCTGCTCCTGGTGATCGTGGCCGCACAGCACGAGATCGGCGCCGGAGGCGATAATGCGACGTTGCGCCTGGCGCCATCGCGCCAGGCCCATGCGGCGGGACAGATCGCCCCGCAGGACGTTGTGGTGCAATACCAGAATCCGAAGCTGTTCGGGCTGCGCCCCCGAAAACACCGCCCGAACCCGGCGAATCTCCCGCAGCGGCAGGTGGCCCTTCACCGCGACGTCGCGAAGCCGCGGCGTGAGCGACCCCCACGCGACGCCGTGCGCCGTGACCGCGCCCGCCACCACCGCCTCGGGAAAGGACAGGGTCGGCGCCAGAACCGGTCCGAAGTACGCCCGGAACTTGGCGTACTTGGCCGCCGCGCCGAACGGCAGGAACGGCCGCCACCACCACTGCACGTCATGGTTCCCCGGGAGCACGTACACGGGGGCACTGCGTTCCAGTTCCCGCACCAAGGCTCGCCCGGCCTGCAGTTCACCGTGCCGTGCCCGCTGCGATACGTCTCCCGAGAGCACGATCAGCCGCGGGTCCATGTCCGGCACCAGCGTCTCCACGGCCTCGATCAGCGCGAGGTCGGCCTTGCCCCCGAAGTGCGTATCGGACAGATGAATAACGCTGAAGCTCATCCGCGCCGTCCCGTGATCGCCCGCCATCCGTCTCCGGTCATGGCAACAGCTCCCTCGCCGCTCGCCGCGCGATCATGCCGCTCAACAGATACCAGATCCCGACGGCCATGGCGCTCACCAGCCGGCCGCGCGGATCGGGGGGGAGGCGAAGCAGGACGTACACCGCCAGTATGAGCGTGCTCACCGCGGCCACTAGGTGCCCCAGCCGCCGCGCGCGGCGCTCGATGTCCCGGCGGCACGCCTGGCAAACCGTCCCGAGCGGCAGGTCCACCGGGCGGTGGCAGCGCGGGCATTCGTGCTCACGCCAGACGCCGAGCAACCGCGTCGGCGAACGTGGCGGTCGTTGCATGACCTCCGAGGTCCCTGGTCCGAATTCCGTCCTCGCGGATAGTGCGCTCCACCGCGCCGCGAATGCGTCCGGCGCGGGACGATTCGCCCACGTGGTCCAGCATCATGGCCGCCGCGAGGATGAGCGCCGACGGATTGGCAACCCCTTGCCCCGCGATGTCCGGTGCGGACCCGTGAACCGCCTCGAAGATGGCCGCCTCGTCCCCGATGTTGGCCCCGGGGGCGAGGCCCAGCCCACCCACCAGCCCCGCGATCTCGTCGCTCAGAATATCGCCGAACATGTTGGTCGTGACGATCACATCGAACCGCGAGGGATCGAGGACCAGCTTCATGGCGCAGGCGTCAATGATCATGTCCTCCACGGCCACGCGGCCTTCGTAGGCGCGCGACACCTCCCTCCCCACCTCGAGGAACAGTCCGCTCACCGCCTTGAGGATGTTCGCCTTGTGGACGATCGTCACCTTGCGCCGGCCGGCGGCCCTGGCGTACTCGAACGCATACCGCACGATGCGTTCGCATCCGTGCCGGGTCACGATCGCCACCGACTGGGCTACGGCCTTCGGGTCACCCCGGACGGGGATGTGGGTCTCGAAGCCCACGTACAACCCTTCGGTGTTTTCGCGTATGAGGACGACGTCCACGCCGTCGTACCGCCCGCCGGGCACGATGGATCGCGTGGGGCGCACGTTGGCGTAGAGATCGAACTCCCGTCGCAGCGCCACATTCACGGACCGGAACCCGGACCCCACCGGCGTCGTGAGCGGGCCCTTGAGCGCGAGGCCGGTGTGACGAATGCTCTCCACCGTGGCATCCGGGAGGGGCGTGCCGGCGTCGTTCACGGCGGCCACGCCGGCCAGCTGCTCGTCCCAGTCAAAGCTCGCCCCCGCCGCCTCCAGCACCCGCAGCGTGGCGTCCATGATCTCGGGCCCGATGCCGTCTCCCCGGATGAGCGTGGCGCGGCGGGTCACGGCACCCCCGGCGTCAGGGCGCGCACGGCGCGCCGCAACGCGCTCCACGGATCGCCGGCTTCGCCCCGGGCCACCGTGCGCCAGCCGATCGCTCCCGTGCGTACGTCGGTGAGCACCACGGTCAGCTCGGCGCGGCCCGCTTCGGCCGATCCCGGCGCGAACACCAGCGCCGCCGGCACCATGACGTAGCGATCGCCGGTGGCGGCCGCCAGCGTACGCATCTGGCTCCACAGCGGATCGGGGATCTGGCGCAGTGACGGAGACCGAAGCAGCGCCGTGGCCATCTGGTCCGGATCGGTGAACACGCCGGCGCCGCGCCGCGCCGCCCGCCGCAACTCGTCCGGTCCCACCCAGGTCACTTCCGGCGCCCGCTCCCTCAGGCTCTCCTCGAGGACGGAGTCGGCCTGCCCGAGCGCACGGCGTCGAGGCCCA